>CAZMKX010000588.1:0-3001 GCA_964566375.1 uncultured Myxococcales bacterium | reverse complement strand
TACCACTACATGGACGACAGCGAGGATCCCCCGCAGCTCTACAGCCAGATCCCGCCCGGCTTCGCGGGCGCGATCAGCGAGGTGGACCCCGCGCGCGCCGACGCGTCGCCGTGGCTGGAGCGGCTCGCGGTGCTCCAGGCGTTTCGCAAGGCGATCGGTCACCCGGCCCCGCGCTAGCCGAGCACGTCGATCGCCCCGGGCGGTCGAGGCACTCTGAATCTTCCCGAAGCTCCGGATATGCTGCGCGCCAGGAGGAACGGATGATCCGGCTGAATTTCGCCCTGCACCGGCTCGGAAACCTCTCGCGCGCCGAGTTCCAGCGCTACTGGCGCGAGACGCACGGGCCGCTCGTCGCCAGCGTCGCGCGCAAGCTGCGCATCCGGCGCTACGTGCAATCGCACAGCGTCGAGGACCCGCTCTACGACGGACTCCGCGCCGCGCGCACGGGCATGCACGCGCCCTTCGACGGGATCGCGAGCCTGTGGTGGGACACGCGCGAGGATCTGCTCGCCGCGATGACGACCGAGGCCGGCCGCGAGGCCGGCGCGATGCTGCTCGCGGACGAGAGGAAGTTCATCGACCTGCCCCGCTCGCCGCTCTGGGTCGGACAGGAGCTCGCGCAGATCAACCCGATGCCCGAGAACTCGATCGTCGCGTGGCCGCAGAGCTCCTGGATCAAGTTCGCCTTCCTGCTGCAGCCGAAGGCCGGAATGAGCATGGCCGCGTGTCACAAGACGTGGAACATGGATCACGGCTACCTGATCCGCCGGCACAGCGGAGTGACGCGCTTCGCGCGCTACATCCAGACGCACATGCTCGACGACGAGCTGAACGCCGAATTCCGCAAGACCCGCGGCGGGCCGGAGGGCTACGCGGGATTGACCGAAGCGTGGTTCGACCGCAACGACCTGATCGCGATCCTGGGCGACGCGGGCGGCGAAGGCGCGAAGGCGTTCGGCCTCTTCCTGGAGGACGAGAAGCGCTTCATCGATTTCACGCGCTCGTGTGTCTGGGGAACCAAGGAGATCGTCTTCATCGACGAAGGCACGAGCTGAGCGGATGGGGAGCGCGATCCCGACACCGGAGAGCGTCGACGCCGCATTCTTCACGGAGCTGCTGCGGCAGGCGGGCCACGCCGGCGTGACGGTGCGCGGCTTCGAGTCCGAGCGCATCGGCACCGGCCAGATCGGGCGCTGCGTCCGCTTCGCGTTCGATCTGGAGGGTGCTGGCCCCGGCGTGCCGCGCTCGCTGGTGGGCAAGTTCCCGTCCGAGGACGCGACCAGCCGCGCCACGGGCGTCGCGCTCGGCCTCTACCGGAAGGAAGTCCACTTCTACCGGGTGCTCGCACCGCGCCTCTCGATCGACATCCCGCGCTGCTACTACGCGGAGGTCGAGGGTCGCGGACCGGAGTTCGCGCTCATCCTCGAGGACATGGCCCCCGCGCGGCCGGGGGACCAGATCTCGGGCACCTCGCCGGACGTCGCGCGCGCGGCGGTTCTGCAGCTCGTCGGACTTCACGCGCCGACCTGGAACGACGAGTCGCTGCGCGCGCTCGACTGGGTGGTCGAGTCCTCGGGAGCGAACAGCGCGCTCTACCGACAGTGCTTCCCCGGCTTCCTCGCGCGCTATCGCGACGCGCTCGAGCCGGACGCGATCGAGATCCTCGGTCGCGTGGTCGAGTCGAAGGGCCCGCCGTTCGTGTACCCCGAAGAACCGTTCTCGGTGGTGCACATCGACTACCGCCTCGACAATCTTCTGATCGACGCGAGCCGCACCCCGCCACGCGTGACGGTCGTCGACTGGCAGAGCTTCGTGCTGGGCTCGCCGCTCTCCGACGTCGCGTACCTGATGGGCGCGTCGCTCCTGCCCGAGGCGCGTCGCCCGGTCGAGCGCGAGATCGTGCGCGCGTACCACTCGCGCCTGCTCGAGGCCGGCGTGAAGCGCTACGACTGGGAGCAGTGCTGGTCCGACTACCGGCGGGGCTCGTTCGCGGGCTTCGCCGTGGCGGTCGTCGCCTCGATGATCGTGCAGGAGACCCCGCGCGGGAACGAGATGTTCACCGCGATGGCGAGTCGGCACGCCAGACACGCGCTCGATCTGGGCGCGGAGGAGTTTCTCGGGTGATGCAAGCCATGAACGAGATTGCCTTCTACACGCTCGCCGGCCAGCCGAAATCGCCGCGCGAGCTGATCGACGAGGTGCGCAGCGCCGAGGCCCTGGGCATCGGCTCGGCGTTCATCTCGGAGCGCTTCAACGTGAAGGAGGCCGCGACGCTCTCGGGCGCGGTCGGCGCCGTGTCGACGCGCCTCGGCATCGCGACCGCCGCGACGAACCACAACACCCGACACCCGATGGTGACGGCAGCCTACGCGATGACGATGCACAGGCTCACCGAAGGCCGTTTCTCGCTCGGCCTCGGTCGCGGGATCGTGCCGATGTTCAAGGCCTACGGCCTCGCGCCGATCACGACCGCGCAGATCGAGGACTTCGTCGGCATCCTGCGCCGGCTTTTCCGCGGCGAGACGGTCGTCGGCCACGACGGACCCGCAGGGCGCTGGCCGGTGCTCGCGCTCGGCCCCGACTACACCGGCGCGATCCCGCTCACGTTCACGGCCTTCGGGCCGAACTCGCTCGCACTCGGCGGACGCGCCTTCGACGCCGTCGTCCTCCACACGTTCTTCTCCGACGAGACCACCGCCCGCTGCGTGCGCGAGGTGAAGGCCGCGGCCGAGAAAGCCGGGCGCGATCCCGCCAAGGTGCGCGTCTGGTCGTGCTTCGCGACGATCGGCGACCACCTTCCCGAGCCGCTGCGGCTGAAGAAGACCGTCGGCCGCATGGCGACCTACCTGCAGGCCTACGGCGACCTGATGGTGAAGACGAACCGTTGGGACCCGGCGCCGCTCGCGCGCTTCCGCGCCGACCCGCTGGTCGCCACGTTTCCCGGCATGATCGACGCGCGCGCGACGACCGAGCAGCTCGAGCAGATCGCGAAGCTGATCCC
>CAZMKX010000587.1:0-3013 GCA_964566375.1 uncultured Myxococcales bacterium | reverse complement strand
GCGACTTGTCCATGTTGCCGAACTGCAAGAGCAGCATGAGCTGCCCCACGTTCAGGTTGACCGCGACCTCGCGCAGCTTGTCTGCGACCTCGTCGGGGCTGCCCACGATCACGTACCCTTGGTCGACGATGTCCTCGAACGACGGACGGTGAGCGCCGCCGCGCGCCGCCTCGGCCCGGCGCGCCGCCTCCGCGACCATCGAGCCCGCGCGGGCGCGGAGGGTCGCCTCGGTCATGTATCCCGGCGGGTTGGCCCAGCGCGGATCGACGTGCAGACAGCGGCCGTAGAAATACTCCGCCGGCTCGCGGTAGATGCGCATCGCCTCTGCCCGGGTCTCGGCCACGCCGACGAACTGGAGGAACCCGGCTCGGAACGGGTTGCGGTCCTTCCCGAGCCGGTCCATCTCGCGCCAGAAGCCCTTCAGGGTGCTCTCGCCGGCCTTGTAGCCGAAGTACGAGAGGTACGAGTACACGTAGTCCATCTCGGCGCACCAGTGCCACGTCTCGACGGAGCCCCCGCCGGGGATCCAGATGGGCGGGTGCGGCCGCTGCACCGGGCGCGGCCAGACGTTCACGTAGCGCAGCTGGTTGAAGCGCCCTGCGAACGCGAACGGCTCGGGCTCGGTCCAGGCGCGCATCACCAGGTCGTGCGCTTCCTGGTAGCGCTGGCGCAGCGAGCTCGGGTTCTGGCCGTACGCGAAGCAGGTGTCCATCGGCGTGCCGACGGGGAAGCCCGCGACGAGTCGACCGCCGGAGATGCAGTCGAGCATCGCGAACTCCTCGGCCACCCGGATCGGCGGGTTGTAGAGGGCGAGCGAGTTGCCCATCACGATGATCGCCGCGTCGCGCGTGCGGCGCGCCAGGATCGACGCCGTCAGGTTGGGCGACGGCATCAGGCCGTAGCCGTTGGAGTGGTGCTCGTTCACGCACACGCCGTCGAAGCCGACCTCGGCGGCGAACTCGAGCTCGTCCAGGAAGTCGTTGTACATGCCGTGCGCCTTCGCGGGATCGAAGAGCGCGGGGTCGATGTCGACCCACACCGAAGGGTGTCGCTGAACGAAGTCCTCGGGAAGGTCGGTGTAGGGCATCAGGTGGAAGAACGAGATCTTCATGCGGTCTCCTTCGGCGGCCTAGTCGCGCCGGAAGATCGGCTCGGGCTCCGCCGACTTCTCGAGCAGCTCGCGCACGACGGGCCCGAGCAGCGCCGGATCCCAGCGCTCGCTCTGGCTCGCGCGCGGTCCACGGCGCCAGCCTTCGGCGACGCCGATCCGCCCACCGGAGACCTCGAAGACGCGCCCGCTGACGCCCGCGGAGTCGCGACTGCCGAGCCACACGACGAGCGGCGCCACGTTGTCGGGCGCGAAGGCGTCGAATCCCTCCGCCGGCCGGTTCGTGCCGAAGCCGAGCGGCTCGGTCATGCGCGTGCGCGCGCCCGGCCCGATCGCATTCACGGTCACGCCGTAGCGCTCGAGCTCCTTGGCCGCGACGATGGTGAACGCGGCGATGCCCGCCTTGGCGGCGGCGTAGTTCGTCTGGCCCGGATTGCCGAACAGCCCCGAAGCCGACGTGGTGTTGACGATGCGCGCATCGACCGGCTTCCCGGCCTTCGCCTGCTCGCGCCACCAGACCGAAGCGAAGTGCGAGGGCGCGAACGTCCCCTTGAGATGGACGCGCATGACGGCGTCCCATTCGTCCTCGGTCATGTTGACCAGCATCTTGTCGCGCAGGATGCCCGCGTTGTTGACGAGCACGTCGATGCGACCCCACGTGGAGAGCGCGGCACCGATCAGCCGCTGCGCTCCGTCCCACGAGGAGACGTCGTCGCCGTTCGCCACCGCCTCGCCTCCCGCGGCGCGGATCTCGTCGACGACCTGCTGCGCGGGGCCGGTCGAACGGCCGCTGCCGTCGACCTCACCCCCCAGATCGTTCACGACCACCTTCGCACCCTGGCGCGCGAACTCGAGCGCCTCCCCGCGCCCGATGCCGCGCCCGGCTCCGGTGACGATCACCACTCGTCCTTCGCAGATTCCGCTCATGGCCGCTGCCTCCCGCGCGCTCCGTCGTGGAGCCCGCCGCTCGGTCGTGATTGTTCGAACCTCGAACGATCTGGTAGCCTACACGAGAATGGGGACGGACGTGAACCCAGTCGTGCAGGCGGCCCGTGTGGTCGCGCGCGTAGCCCGCATCGTCGAGCAGGAGTGCCTGTCCGAGGGGTTCGGCCTGTCGCAGTACCGGATCCTGCTCTTCGCCGCGCGAGAGCCGCAGCGCGCCGGCGACCTCGCAAGTCGCGCCGCCCTCACCCGACCCGCCGTCACTGCCGCGGTGAACGGGCTGGTCGCGCGCGGGCTGCTCGAGCGGCGCGATGTCGCTGGAGACCGCCGTGGCATCCGGCTCGCCGTCACGCGCGCGGGGCGCGCGGCGTTGGCCCGCACCGAGATACGGCTCGCGACGCGGCTCGCCCGTCTCATCGGCTCGAGCGACGAGCTCGGCCGAGTGCTGACCGGCCTTCCCGCCGTCGAGCGCGCGCTCGACCGGGAGGTCGAGCAGGAGATCACCGCCGAACGCGTCCAGCCGCGCCCGCTCGTCGCCCGGCGCTAGGAGGATCGCCATGTCCCATCTGCTCTACGAGAAGCGCGACGGCATTGCCTGGCTCACGTTCAACCGGCCGGAAAAGCGCAATGCCCTGAGCCCGCAGCTGATGGTTCAGCTCGCGGAGGCGTGGCGCGACTTCCGCGACGATCGCACGGCGCGCGTGGCCATCTTGACGGGCGCGGGCGACCGCGCCTTCTCCGCGGGCGCGGATCTCGGACTCCTGATTCCGCTGATGTCGGGAGCGCGCAAGCCGGAGGACGAGTGGGACCGAAAGCTGCTCGCCGACCGCTCGATCATGATGACCGCGCTGCTGCGCGGCTTCGAGCTCTACAAGCCGGTCATCGCGGCGGTCAACGGCTTCGCGCTCGCCGGGGGGACGGAGATCCTGCAGGCGACGGACATCCGGCTGGCTGCGCCGCACG
>CAZMKX010000586.1:0-3015 GCA_964566375.1 uncultured Myxococcales bacterium | reverse complement strand
GTGTCGATCACCACCTCGCGGCGGATGCCCTTGTCCTTGACGACTTGATCGATGATCCGGTTGAGGTCGAGTTCCACGAGTCACCTCTTCGGTTTCTGCGGGGATGCGAAGGGAAAGAACGCCTGGGCACGCTCGATCGCCGCGAACGGAATCGCGAAATCGCGGCCGTCGCTGCGCACGGTCGCGATGTCGCCGTCGAAGGCGATGAGCTCGCCCTTGAAGCGGCGCCGGCCGTCGAGCACGGTTCGCGTCTCGATCGCCACGCGGCGGCCGATCACGCGGGTGAAATCGATTTCGCGGCCCAGCGTGCGATCCACGCCGGGCGATGTGACCTCGAGCGTGTAGGCGCCGGGCAGCAGGTCCGAGACGTCGAGGCCGTGACCGACCTCGCGCGAGATCCGGGCGCAGTCGTCGAGCAGGACCCGGCCGTCGCCGACCGGGGTGTCCACCACGATGCGGACCAGTGAGCGGGTCGGCCCCCGCCCGATTCCCGCGTCGACGAGCTCGAGCCCGTGCGCTTGCACGACGGGCTCGACGACGCGTCGGAAGTCGGCGGGAATGTCTTTGTACATCGCGGCGTTCTTGGAAATCACCAAGCCTTCACTCGAGTTCTGGGAAAGACCTGCGGCCGATCCCGGAAATCCCCGCTGATTGGTTTGCAGCGATAAAAAAAGGCGGACGAGAGCCCACCTTCTCCGGAATTCCCGGCGCCGAAGTGCGAGGCAGAGATATCAAAAGGGCCTCGCGCCGGCAACTTCTAGGTGCCTGATTTCCGGTCAGATTCCGGCTGCGGGCTAGGCCGGGGGCCAGGCCTCGAGCGCGCCGACCAGGTCGCGGGCGCGCGCGACCCCGTGCTGGCGGCAGTAGGAGGCGATTCCCTCCGCGACCTCCAGCCCCGCGCGCGGGTTGGTGTAGGTCAGCGTGCCGACCTGCACCGCGCGGGCGCCGCAGAGCAGGAACGCCACGGCATCCTCGCCGCTGGCGATCCCGCCGATTCCGCAGATGGGGATCCTCACCGCCCGGGCCGCCTGGAAGACCATGCGCAGGGCAATCGGCAGGATCGCGGGCCCGGACAGGCCCCCCAGCCCGTTGCGCAGCGCGGTCCGGCGCCGGTGCACGTCGACCATCAAGCCCTGCACCGCGTTGATCAGTGACAGTCCGTCCGCGCCTTCGCCCTCGCAGACCTTCGCCATCTCCGCGATCGAAGTGACGTTCGGCGAGAGCTTCACGAGCATCGGGCGCGTGGTCGCGCGCCGGCACGCGCGCACGAGCTCCGCGAGCACGCGCGGGTCCTGGCCGAACTCGATCCCGCCCGCCTTCACGTGCGGGCAGCTCGCGTTCAGCTCGAGCGCCGCGACGCGCGGAACGCCGTCGAGTCGCTTGCACACTTCGGCGTAGCGCTCGAGCTCGGTCTCGAAGACGCTCGCCACGACGGGCAGACCCGCGGGCAGCGCCGGCAGCTTCTCGCGGATGAACGCCTCGACGCCGACGTTCTCGAGGCTGATCGCGTTCAGCATGCCCGCGGGCGTCTCGGTGATTCGCGGCGGCACGTTCCCGGCGCGCGGCTCGAGCGTGAGCGACTTCGCGACGATCCCGCCGAGCGCCTCCAGGTCGACGAAGGGCGCGAGCTCACTGCCATAGCCGCAGGTTCCGCTCGCGAGCAGAACCGGGTTGCGCAGCGCGACGCCGCAGAGATCCGCGGAGAGATCGACGCCCTCGCTCACGCCTGCGCCTCCCAGCCGAGCGCGCCCGCGTCGAAGACCGGTCCGTGCGTGCAGACCAGGCGGAAGCCGGCGGGCGTCTTCACCACGCAGCCCAGACACACGCCGAAGCCGCAGGCCATGTTGTTCTCGAGCGACACCAGGCAGCGCGCGCCCGCGCGGCTCGCGAGGAAATGCGCGCGCTGCATCATGCCGAGTGGCCCGCAGGCGTAGATCGTCTCGCCTGCGCGCGGCGCGAGCAGATCGGTCACCAGCCCGCGCGTTCCGAGCGAGCCGTCGTCGGTGGCCACGTGAAGCTCGACGCCGAGCGCCTCGAAGTCCTCGAGGCCGAGGATGTCCGCGCGCGAGCGGCCGCCGAGCAGGACGCGCGGCCGGACCGCCGCGTCGCGCGCGAGCTCGAAGAGCGAGGCGATGCCGCTGCCGCCGCCGACGAGCGTCGCAGGCCCCTCGGGCAGCGCGAAGCCGTTTCCGAGCGGGCCGAGCACGGCGATGCTCGCGCCGGGCCGGAGCTCCGCCATGATCCGCGTGCCGCGGCCGACGACCTTGAAGCGAAACTCGAGCGCCCGCGCGTCGCCGCGGTACACCGCCATCGGTCGCGGCAGGAGCGGATCGCGGTGACGCCGCTCGGGATCGAGGCCGAGCATCGCGAACTGCCCGGGACGGTGCCCCGGCCAGCCCGGAACCTCGAGCACGAGCCGCGTTGCCGACGCGTCGCGCACGCTGCCGATCACGCGCTTCACAGCGCCGCTCCGAGCAGGAGCGCGTCCTCGCCGTCGCGGTAGTAGTGCGCGCGCATGCCCTCGGCGGCGAAGCCGAGCGATGCATACAGCGCGCGCGCCGCGACGTTCGAGCTGCGCACCTCGAGCGACACACGCCGCGCGCCCGCCGCGCGCAGTCGCGCGAGAAGCTCGAGCGCGAGCGCTCGACCGAGACCCTGTCCGCGGAATTCTTCGCTCACGGCGAGCGTGAGGATCTCGGCTTCGTCGGCGATTTGCCAGCCGAGCGCGAAGCCCACCACCGGGTCGGTGGTCAGCGCGCACGCGGCCGGTCGCGCGAGGGTCTCGCGCAGGGCGTCCTCGGACCAGCCCTCGGGCAGCGCATCGCGGGCAATCCTCGCCAGCGCCGGCGCGTCGAGCAGCGACGCGACCCGGACGCTAGGACGCTTCACGCGCGCGCTCGGCGTCGACGTCGATCTTCAGGCTCTTCAGCTTTCGCGACAGGCTCTCGCGCGCGAGCCCCACGGCGTCCGCCGTGCGCGAGATGTTCCAGCCGAAGCGCGCCAGCCGCTCGAGCA
>CAZMKX010000585.1:0-3018 GCA_964566375.1 uncultured Myxococcales bacterium | reverse complement strand
TGAACGGCGGCCAGCCGTGAGGCTGCCGGCGAGCGATCTCCTCGCGGTAGAAGCGCGGGAAGTCGTGGGTTCGCGCGAGCGCGATCGCGTAGTGCCCGGGCAGGAAGGTCTGGATCACCACGCGGCCCGGCTCCACGCCGCGGCCCGCGCGCCCGGCCACCTGTGTCAGCAGCTGGAACGTCCGCTCGCCCGCGCGGAAGTCGGGGAAGTGCAGGCCGAGGTCCGCCGCGACGACACCGACCAGCGTCACGTTCGGGATGTCGTGCCCTTTCGCGACCATCTGGGTGCCGATCAGGATGTCGATCTCGCCGCGGTGGAACGCGGCCAGGATTCCGCGCTGCGCGCCCTTTCGCGACGACGTGTCGCGGTCCAGCCGGCCGATGCGGGCGCTCGGATACATCGCGGAGACTTCCTCGAAGAGGCGCTCGGTGCCGAAGGCCTGCATGCCGCCTTCGCGGCTGCCGCAAGACGGACAGCTCGCCTTCGGATCCTCGCGGTACCCGCAGTAGTGGCAACGCAGCTCTCCCTCGAGCGGGTCGTCGACGCGCCGCACGCCGTCGCTCGCGTGGTAGACGAGGGAGATGTCGCAGTGGTGACAGCGCAACGCGAAGCCGCAGCCGAAGCAGTAGACGTGCGCTGCGAAGCCGCGCCGGTTCAGGAACAGGATGGATTGCTGGCCCGCAGCGAGCGTCTCGGCGAGCGCCTGCCGCAGCGGCCGAGAGAGCATTCCCTTCTTCGCACCGCGCGACGACGGATCCGCCATGTCGACGATCGCCACTTCGGGCAGCGGGCGGCTCGCCACGCGCTCGGGCAGCGTAAGTCGCTGCAGCTCACCGTGCGCGGAACGCCAGGCGGTGCAGACGTCGGGCGTCGCCGAGCCCAGCACGAGCGGACAGCCCGCGCGCTCGGCGCGCAGGCGGGCCACGTCCCGCGCGTGGTAGTGGAAGCCGTCGTCGCTCTTGTACGCGCCGTCGTGCTCCTCGTCGATCACGACCAGACCCAGATCGGTGTAGGGCGCGAACACCGCAGAGCGTGCGCCGATCGCGATCGGCACGCGGCCCTCGCGGATCAGCCGCCACTGGTCGAAGCGCTCGCCGGCCGACAGTCCGCTGTGCAGAACCGCGACCTGGTCTCCGAAGCGCGCGCGGAAGCGATCGACCACCTGGTGCGTGAGAGAGATCTCGGGCACGAGCACGATCACCGAGCGGCCGCGCGCGAGCGCGATCTCGGCGGCGCGCTGGTAGACCTCCGTCTTGCCGCTCCCGGTGATTCCGTAGAGCAGGAACTGCGTCGGGCTGCGCGCGTCGATCGCGCTCGCGATCTCGCCGAGCGCCGTCTTCTGGTGCGGCGTGAGCTCGGGAGCGTCCTCGGTCGGCATCAGCGCCTCGCCCGGACCCCCGCGCACGACCTCGCGCTCCTCGCAGAGCACGTAGCCCGCCTCGACGAGCGCACGCAGCGACGGCGTCGAGCGCGCGGGCGCCGGCGCGGGGCCGAGCGCCTGCAGCAGTGCGAGCTGCTTCGGCGCGCGCGCGAGCGCCGCCTCGGCGCGAACGCGGTCGAGCCCGGGCGCGACGCGGTACACACGCTCGGTCCGCCGCCGGGTCCTGGGCGGATCGGTCCCGGGCTGTCGCGACAGGAAGCCGAGCCGTTCGAGCCGCTCGAGCGCCGCGACCGCGGCCGGAAAGCGCGCGCGGATCTCGCTCTCGGAGCGCGGCCGCCGGCCGAGCGCCCACAGCACCTTGCCGAGCGTGCCGCGCACCTCCCCGCGCTCGAGCGCGCGCAGCCCCGCCGGAAGGAGCGCCACCTTCGTGCCCGGGCGCGGCGCGGTTCCGGGCGGAATCGCCGCCGCGAGCGCGATCCCGGGCGGGCAGAGCGCGTCGCGCGCCGAGCGCAGCACCGCGTCGAGGAGGTCGGCCGGAAGCACCGGCTCCGCGTCGAGGACCTGAAGGACCGCGCGCAGACGGCCACGCGCGCGCGCCGCCTCGGCCATCTTCAGCGCGACCACGACCCCGACGAGCCGGCGTCCGCCGTAGGGCACGAGCACCCGCGCCCCCGGCTCGGCGCGGACGCCCTCGAGAAGCGCATAGTCGAACGTCTCGTCCACCGGGACGGGAACCGCGACCTCGACCACGCTCGGGCTGCTCACCCCCACTGTGTACCGCCGCGGCGCCGCGACTCCAAGCGCGGTCCCTTGCCCGGCCCGACGCCGCGGACTACCTGAAAGCGGATGCGCGACATCGCCGTGGCAGGCAGCCTGAACGTCGACATCTCGTTGCGCGTGCCGCGCTTCGTGCGGCCGGGCGAGACGCTGCGCGCGTCGGGCCTCACGCTCGGCGCCGGCGGCAAGGGCGTGAATCAGGCGATCGCCGCCGCCCGGCTCGGCGGTCGCGTTCACATGATCGGGTGCGTGGGCGACGACGAGTTCGCGCACTTCCCGCTCGATGCCCTCCGCGAAGCCGGCGTGGACGCGACCCACGTCGCGCGGCTCGCCGGGCAGCGCACCGGCACGGCGCTGATCACGGTCGACGAGTCCACCGGACAGAACCAGATCGCGGTCGACGCGGGCGCGAATCGCGCGGTCACCCCCGCGCACGTGCGCGACGCGATCACTGCGTTTCGCGCCTCGGGCGTCCTGCTCGTGCAGCTCGAGCTTCCGCCCGAGACGGTCGACGAAGCGCTCTCGCTCGCGCGGGCGCACCACGCGCGTACGCTGCTCGACCCCGCGCCGGCGCGCGAGCTCTCGGACGCGACGCTCGCGCTCGTCGACGTTCTGACGCCGAACGAGAGCGAGGCGGAGCTCCTGACCGGAATCGCGATCCGCGACGTCGAGTCGGCCGCGCACGCGGGCGCGCGGCTGCAGGCGCGCTCCGGCGGCGACGTCGTCGTGACGCTCGCCGAGCGCGGCTGCGTCTGGGTGCATGCGACGGGCTTCGAGCACGTGCCGGCGCCGCGCGTCCGCGCGCTCGACACGACGGGCGCGGGCGACGCCTTCAACGGCGCGCTGGCGGTCGCGCTCGC
>CAZMKX010000584.1:0-3024 GCA_964566375.1 uncultured Myxococcales bacterium | reverse complement strand
CTCGCCCTTCCACCGGAACGTGTCGCCGATGCGGTCGACGAAGTAGTAGTAGCCCTGCGCGTCCTGCTTGAGCAGATCGCCGGTGCGGAAGTACGAGTCGCCTTCCTCGAACGCGTTGCGCAGGATCTTGCGCTCCGTGGCTTCCTTCGAGGTGTAGCCCTCGAAGCGCCCGCGCGTGTCCCCGGCCTTGCGCGGAAGCGCGCCGATCAGCTCGCCGACCTCGCCCGGCTTGCACTCGACGAGCCGGCCGGCGGCGTCGCGCAGGTGCTCGTCGGCGAGAACGTCGTAGCGGACCAGCCGCGCGTCCATCAGCAGCCGCGAAGGCACGCGGCCGACCGAGCCGACCTTGTTGTCGAGATTCATCATCGCGACGTTGCCCTCGGTCGCGCCGTAGAACTCGATGATGCGCGGGATCCGGAAACGATCGCGGAACGACTCCCAGATGTCGGGGCGCAGGCCGTTGCCGATGCAGAAGCGCAGCCGGTGCTCGCCGTCGCGCGGGTCCGCGGGCTGGTTCAGGAGGTAGCGACAGAACTCGCCGATGTACTGGAAGGTGGTCGAGCGCGTCTCGCGCACGTCGCTCCAGAATTCCCGCGCGCTGAACTTCCGCCGCAGCGCGAGCGTGGCACCCGAGAGCAGGACGCAGCCGACGGCCATGGCACCGCCCGCCGAGTGATAGAGCGGAAGCGCGCAGTACATGATGTCCGTCGAGGCGAAGCCGCCGAGGCGCGCCGCCGTGCCGGTGCTCAGGAACTTCAAGTGACTGAAGCGGGCCGCCTTGGGCAGGCCCGTCGTGCCCGAGGTGTAGATGTAGAACAGGTCGTCGCCGGCACGCGCCGCCTCACGCGCCGTCGCCGGCGGATTCGCCGACGGCCGCGTCGAGAGCTCGGCCGACAGATCTCGCGCGCCGTGCGGGAGCGGCTGGGGCGCCGCACCCGGATCGGGCGCGACCCAGACCTGCCAGGGCGGCGAGCCTTCGATCGTCGCCAGTGCGGGCAGGCACTCCGCGCCCACGATCACGTGCTTCGCGCCCGCGGTCTCGATCGCGTGCTCGAGCGCGCGGCCGACGAGATTGGTGTTGATCAACGCGCTGGTCGCTCCGACCTTCGCGAGGCCGGCCCAGGTCTCGAGGAACTCCGGCCGGTTCTGCATCAACAGCGCGACGCGGTCGCCCCGGCCGATTCCGTGCGCGAGCGCCCAGTGCGCGACCCGGTTGGCCGCGCGGTTGTACGCCTCGTACGTGACGGCCCGTCCCTCGAAGACCACGAACGGGTGCTTCGCGCGCGCGACGGCTTGCTCTTCGATCACGTCGGCGATCGTGCGCGGCGTCTCGGGCTTCGTGCGCGCGAGCGGCAGGCCATACTTCGCGAATCGATAGAGCTGGGTGAGTCGTTCCAGAGCCATGCGCCGAGCCTACCACAGGCTCTCCGCGTTGCGGATGCGCGAATGCGCGGCGACTCTCCGCTGCGGAGGGCGCGCGTGGGAGACCTGTCGGAGTTCTCGCTTCCGGTCCGCCTTTTCCTGCGCGCCTACCGCTGGCGGGTCGTCGATCCGGTCCCGTGGACCGCGCTGCCGGTCCCGCTCGGGCAGGCCCGCCTCGCGCTCGTCTCGAGCGCCGGCTTCGTGCTGCCGGGCCAGGCGTCGTTCGACGAGAGCCGGCGGGGCGGCGATCCGACGTTCCGCGAGATCCCCGCCGACACCGATCCAGCGTCGCTCGTCGACACGCACCGAAGCACGTCGTTCGACCACACCGGAATGCGTCGCGATCCGAACCTCGCCTTTCCGCTCGAGCGCGTGCGCGAGCTCGCCGCGCGCGGCCGCATCGGCTCCGTGAACGGGCGCCACTGGAGCTTCATGGGCAGCCTGACCGCACCCGGTCGATTCGTCGCCGAGACCCTGCCGCGCATGGCCGCGACGGCGCTGGCCGACGGCGTTCAGGCCGCGCTGCTCGTTCCCGTCTGACCGATGTGCAACCAGGCCGTGTGCCTGGCCGCGGCGGAGCTCGAGCGCAAGGGAATCGCGACCGTCGCGCTCGTGCTGCTCCGTCACGTCGCCGTGGCGGTGCGCCCGCCGCGCGCGCTCGCGCTGCCGTTCCGGCACGGCTACCCGCTCGATCGGCCGAACCATCCCGCGCGCCAGCACGCCGTGCTCGAAGCCGCGCTGCGGCTGCTCGAGACGCCGGCCACCCACGGGCCGCTGCTCGTCGACTATGATCCCGCGGCGGCCGAGGGAGGGCGCGGATGAAGTACGTCGAGGTCGACGACGCGATCGGCTTGCCCGGCCTGCGCCTCGTGCTGACGAGCGGCGTACCCGGGCCGTGGGGCGAGTCCGCGAAGTACATCCTGCACGTGAAGCGCATCCCGTACACGCCGGTGCGTCAGGTCGGCGGCACGGACAGCGAGGCCTTGCGGCGCTGGACCGGTCAGGCGAACGCGCCGATCGCGATGTACGAGCAAGAGCCGCCGCGCAGCGGCTGGGCCGACATCCTGGCCCTGGCGGAGCGCCTCGCGCCCGCGCCCCCGCTCGTGCCCGCCGATGCCGATCAGCGCGTGCGCATGTTCGGTCTCGCGAACGAGATCTGTGGACCGGGCGGGTTCGGCTGGCAGCGCCGGCTGTCGCTGCTCGCGGCGCTCGGCACCGGAAACGACGCGACGCGCACGCTCGCCTCCCGCTACGGCTACTCCGAAGCGGCTGCTGCGGCGGCGCCGGGATGCACCGCCGAGATCCTTCTGCTGCTCTCGAAGGAGCTTCGCGCGCAGCGCGCGAGCGGCCGATCGTACTTCGTGGGCGACGCGCTGAGTGCGCTCGATCTCTACTGGACGGCGTTCGCCGCGATGGTCGAGCCGCTTCCCCCCGACCTCTGCGCGATGCACCCGCGAATTCGCGAGGCCTACGCGCTCCGCGATCCGGCCGTGCGCGCGGCGGCGGACCCGATCCTGCTCGAGCACCGCGACTTCATCTACCGGACCCACCTTTCGCTGCCACTCGACTTCTAGGCTTCGCCGGCACGCGGATCTTCCGCTT
>CAZMKX010000583.1:0-3033 GCA_964566375.1 uncultured Myxococcales bacterium | reverse complement strand
GCTCCGTCCAGGCCTCGAAGATCGGCAGGTTCGGCGCGGGCACGCCGTAGACGTGATCGCAAACCCAGGCGGAGTGGAAGCCGAGCTGATCGAGCTCCTCGGCGACCGCGCGCGCCTCCTGCCAGCTGCGTTTGATCTGCGGAAGCGTGCCTCCGAACTGCATTCCGTTCGCCATCGGATTCTCCTCGCGCGGGATTCTACGCGATGACGCGGTTGCCGTTCGCGGCCTTCGCCCGGTACAGGCGCGCGTCGGCGACGCGCATCAGGTCCCCGGCGGTCTTGCCGTCGGCGGGTGCGCTGGCCACGCCGGCCGAGAGCGTGAGGCCCGCGCCCGCCTCGCCGCGCGCGAGCGCTTCCGCCGCCGCGCGGATCTTCTCCGCCACCGCGACCGCGCCCTCGTGCGTCGTCTCGGGCAGCACCAGCGCGAGCTCGTCGCCGCCGTAGCGCCCGGCGGTGTCGCTGGCGCGAGAGCGCTCGCGCACGAGCGCCGCGATCCGCACCAGGGCCTCGTCTCCCGCCAGGTGGCCGAAGCGATCGTTCCACGACTTGAATCGATCGATGTCGAAGAGAACGAAGCCGAGCGCCCGTCCGTAGCGCTGCGCGCGCGTGGCCTCGCGCTCGAGCGACTCCCAGATCCGCCCGTGGTTCGCGAGTCCCGTGAGCGCGTCGCGCTCGGCGCGGAGCAGCGCGGCCGCGTGCACGCGCGCGTTCGCGAGCGCGGCCTCGGCCTGCGCGACGAGCGCGTCGAAAGCGAGCGCGTCGAAGCCCGCGTTCGCGAACAGGCGCAGCTCCGCCGCGGGCTCGCCGCGCACGCGCATGACGTGGGTGCGTGCCGGCGCGCCGCGAGTTTCGCCGCGCGCCTCGCGAAGGGCGCGTTCGCCGTCCGACGGCTCGAGCGCGAGCTCCGCACCCGTCACGCCCTCGAGAGCGGTGATCGCGCGCACGAGCCGCGCGGCGACCTCGTCGGAGCGAAGCGGCTTCGACACCTCGCGAAGCGCCTCGAGCAGCCGGGCGAGACGCCGCTCGTCCATCGGCGGCGTCACGGAAGCGCCGCGCTCGACGCGATCGCGAAGCGGGGCGAGGCCGCGCCCTCGCAGCGGCCGGACGCCGCGTCGCGCGAGACCGCGAGCACGCGCCCGTGCTCCCACGGCCCACCGCGTCGAACGCGGTGGCCGCGGCGCTCGAGCTCGGCGAGCACCGAGCCGTCGATCCTCGATTCGGCGGCGACGACGCCCGGCTGCGCATGCCGCGGGTAGAACGAGTCGGGCATGTGCAGCGAGTGCACGGTCGGCGCGTCGATCGCGCTCTGCAGGTCGCGCGCGGCGAAATCGACCAGGTTCAGGAACATCTGCACGGTCCACTGATCCTGCTGATCGCCGCCCGGCGTCCCGAACGCCAGCCGGCGGCCATCCGGCAGGAGCGCGAGCGACGGCGTCAACGTGGTGCGCGGACGCTTGCCGGGGGCGAGGACGTTGGGGTGCTCCGGGTCGAGCACGAACATCTGCGCGCGCGTCCCGATCGGGAAGCCGAGCGTGGGGATCACCGGCGACGACGGAATCCACGCGCCCGAGGGTGTGGCCGAGACCGCGTTCCCCTCGCGGTCGATCGCGTCGAGGTGGGTGGTGTCGCCGCGCCCGCGGGAGGCCGCGAGCGCTTGCGGCTCGGCGGCAGGCACGGCCGTCTCGGCGACGAGCGGCCAGCCGCGCGGCAGCCGCCCGAGGCCCGGCCGGAGCTCCAGGGACGCGTGCGCAGCATCGACCCACGCGCGTCGCTTTTCGGTGTACGCGTCGGAGAGCAGCTCGCGAAGCGGCACGTCCGCGAAGCGGGGGTCGGCATAGCAGGCTTCGCGGTCCGCGAAGGCGAGCTTCGCGCACTCGATCCAGGTGTGGAGCGCGTCGGCCGAGTTCTGCCGCATTGCGCGCAGGTCGAAGCCCTCGAGCAGGCGGAGCTGCTGCAGGAAGACCGGGCCCTGGCTCCACGGCGGGCACTTCCAAACGCGCGCTCCGCGGTAATCGGCCGCCACCGGCTCCTCGATCGCGCCGCGGTAGAGGGCGAGATCGTCCGCAGCGAGCAGGCCGACGTGGGCGCGGCCGCTCGCGTCGCCGATCGGTGTCGCGAGGAAGGCCTCGATCTCCTCGGCGGCGCGCCCGTGGTAGAAGGAATCGCGCGCCGCGGCGATGCGGGTCTCGCGGTCCCCGCGCGATGCGCGCTCGACCGCGACCAGCGACTCCAGGAACGCCGCGAGCGCGGGGTTCGTCTGCCGCTCGCCGACGGCGCGGATCGGCAGATAGAGCGCCGCGCTCGTCGGCCACTCCGCGCGGAAGCGTCGCTCGCAGAACGACAGGACCGAGCGCAGGAACGGGTACATGGGGAAGCCGCGCTCCGCGAGCGCGCGAGCGGGCGCCAGCACCGCTTCGAGCGATTTCGTGCCGAAGCGGGCGAGCAGGGTGCACCAGGCATCCAGCGCCGCGGGCACGGTCGCCGCGAGGAACCCGTCGCCGGGAATCCGGTCGAGCCCCAGCCGCGCGAAGTGCTCGGGCGTCGCCGCCGCCGGCGCCGTGCCCTGGCCCGAGATCGCGAACGTCCGGTCCTCGCGCGCGCTGTAGACCAGGATCGGCACCTCACCCGCGGGGCCGTTCATGTGCGGCTCGAGCACCTGGAGCGCGAAGCCCGCCGCGCAGGCCGCGTCCGCCGCATTCCCGCCGCTCGCGAGCATCGCCGCGCCCGCCTGCGTCGCGAGGTGGTGTCCCGCGGCGACGGCGCCGCCGTAGCCCTGCAGGATCGGCCGGGGGCGTTCGCTCATGCCCGGATTCTACGCGGGCCTCGCGCTTTCTCGTGCGCGGCGCGTGTGTCACCCTCCCGCGCCCATGCCTCGCACGGTCGTCTTCGCCGCACTCACCGCGTTCGTGCTCATGCTCGGCCTCGGCGTGCTCTTTCCCGTGCTGCCGAAGTTCACGACCGCGCTCGGAATCCCCGACGCGCACGCGGGCTGGCTGCTGGCCGCGTACCCGCTCGCGTCGTTCGTCGCGAGCC
>CAZMKX010000582.1:0-3033 GCA_964566375.1 uncultured Myxococcales bacterium | reverse complement strand
CGACCTACCGCGGCAACCTCTTCACGATCGGGGACATCGGCTACAAGGACGAGGAGGGCTACGTCTTCCTGACCGACCGCCAATCGAACATGATCATCTCGGGCGGCGTGAACATCTACCCGCAGGAGACCGAGAGCCACCTGGTCATGCACCCGAAGGTGGCCGACGTCGCGGTGATCGGCGTGCCGAACGAGGATCTCGGCGAAGAGGTGAAGGCGGTGGTCGTGCCCGCGCCCGGCGTCACGCCCGGGCCCGAGCTCGAGCGCGAGCTGATCGCCTTCTGCCGCGATCACATCGCCCACTACAAGTGCCCTCGCACGATCGACTTCGCGACCGAAGTGCCGCGCACCGAGACGGGCAAGATGGCCAAACGCAAGCTGCGCGAGAAGTACTGGGTCGGGAAGTCGAGCCGGATCGTCTAGGCGAAGCCGCGTGAAGCTCGATTTCGACCCGGGCGCACTACGGCCGATCGGCGACGCGCAGCTCGCTCGCGCGCGCGCGCTCGTGCCGGGCTCGAAGCGGTCACGCGCGATCGTTCGCTACCACGAGCACGACGAGCGGGTCCAGCGCATGCTGAATGCGATCGAGCCCGCTTCGTACGTCCGGCCGCACAAGCACGAGGATCCCGACAAGGTGGAGGTCTTCGTCGCGCTCGCCGGGCGCGCGCGCGTGTGCACGTTCGACGACGAGGGCGCCCTCGAGAGCGCGCTCGAGATCTCGGCGAGCGGGCCCTGTCGCGGCGTCGAGATCCCCCCGCGCACGTGGCACAGCCTGGTGTCGCTCGAGCCGGGTACCGTGCTCTACGAGGTGATCGAGGGCCCGTACGCGCCTGCGACGCACAAGGAGTTCGCGCCCTGGTCGCCGGCGGAAGGTACGCCGGAGGGCGACGCATTCCTGCGTCGGCTGCGCGTGGCGCTCAGCCTTCCGCCCGCCGCGCCGTAGGCCAGCCCGCGGCGATCGCCGCATCCCAGCCACCCGCGAGGGCACGCGCGCGCGGATAGCCCGCCGTCCGGAGCTCGAGCGCCACACGGGCGCTCGTTCCTTCGGCGCTTCACGTGCAGAACGCGACCACCCACGCGTCGGACGGGAGGCCAACGCGGCGCGCGTCGTCGGCCGCGCGGCCGGGCGAGATGCGCACGGAGCCGGCCAGGATCTCGTTCGATTCCTCGTAGGCTGCGTCCTTCCGAACGTCGAGCAAGCGAACGTCCTCGCCCGCCGCGCGGAGCTCGTCGACGCGCGCCGTCGAGATCACGAGGTCGCCGTGCTCGGGTGGCGGCGGCCCGGGCCGCGGCTCGGACAGCCACATCAGCGCGCCGCCGTGCAGCGCAACCGAGCAGAGCACCACGAGCGAGACGAGCGCGAAGGGCAGCGCGAAGCCCGGAAGGCCCGCGAAGACCGGCAGGAGCACGAGCAGAAGCGACGAGAGTCCGCGCGGTCCGAACCACGCGATCCACCAGCGGCTCTTCGCGTCGAGACCGGTGCCGACGAGCGCGAACAGGTAGATGGCGGGCCGGCCCGCGAGCACGAGCGCGGTGAAGGCCAGCGACCCCACACCGACCTCGCCCACGCCCGTCCAGATCAGCGAGCCGCCGAGCAGGACGAAGGTGAAGAGGAGCGTGAGCTCCGCCGTCGTCTCGCCGTACTCCTTGAAGCAGTCGCAGAGCTCCACGTCGAAAGCCGAGATCGTCAGCCCCGCCGCGAACGCGGCGAGGAATCCGCTGCCGTGGACGGCCTCGGCGGCCGCGAACGCGGTGAAGCAGATGCCGAGCGAGTACAGCGATTCGTAGTCGCGGCGCACACCGATGCGCCGCCGCACGAGGTCGATCGCGGAGATCCCGAAAACCCCGACCACGATTCCCGCGCCCGGGCTCAGCACGAGCAGATCGATCGCGAGCCGCCCCCAGGCGATCGCCGTCTCTCCCGCGCGCGCTTCGAGCAGGGTCATCGCTACCAGCACGATCGGCAGGAGAACGACGTCGTTCAGCCCGCTCTCGAGCCGGAGGCCGACGCGCGCGCTGCTCGAGAGATCCGGTCGCCGCAGCAGACCGCGCAGCAGGACGGGATCGGTCGACGCGAGCGATGCGCCGACGATCGCCGCCATCGCGGGCGCCAGATCGAGCAGCCACCAGGCGAGGAACGCGAAGAGCGCGGCCGAGACGAGCGTGCCCGGTCCGAGCAGGAGCGCGGCGAGCCCGCGCTTGCGGCCGACCTCGCGCACGTCGAGCGAGAGAGCGTCGGTGAAGAGCACGAGGGCGAGCGAGAGCGTCGCCAGCACGCGCAGGCTCGACGACTCGAGGCCGACGTGCAGGACGTCGAGCCCGTACGGGCCGAGCGCGGCGCCGAGCCCGAGCAGAACCGCCATCTGCGGCAGGCCGCTGCGCTCGAGCACGCCCGAGAGCAGCGCGGCGACGATCACCACGATGCCGATCAGCGCGAGCGAGGTGGTGAAGATCTCCGTGCTGAAGCCGTCCACCTCGGTCCGTCCGCCTCAGCTGCGCGCCAGAGCGCTCAGCTCCAACGGTCGAAGCTCACGATCGACTCGATCGGGGGGCGCGCGGCCGGCTTGAACTCCATGCCCTTCGTGTATGCGACCGGCAGAAGCGCGACCTGCGTGAAGTCGGCGTAGGGAATGCCGAGCAGCTCGGCAGCCTCCTGCTCGAGGTTCGCGTGAAGCGTCGTCAGCACCGAGCCGAGGCCCCGGCTGCGCAGCGCGAGCTGGAAGCTCCAGACCGCCGGGAAGATCGATCCGTAGAAGCCCGCGCGCATTCCGCCGGGAACGCCGGCGTCCGGCAGCCTCCCCGCGATGCACGGGATCACGTGCACGGGAACCTTCGCCAGGTTCTCGACCAGCCACAGCGCCGACTCGTAGACGCGCCGCGTCTGCGCGTCACCGGTCGGTGTCGCCTTGAGCGCCTCCTCGAGGTACGACGCGCCGCCGCGGCGGTAGATGTCGGCGAGCTTCGCGCGCTTCGCGGCGTCGGTCACCACCACCCAGCGCCAGCCCTGGCGGTTCGAGCCGGTGGGCGCCTGCTG
>CAZMKX010000581.1:0-3035 GCA_964566375.1 uncultured Myxococcales bacterium | reverse complement strand
CCGACCTGGATCCGCTGGGAGACGCTGACCAAGAAGCAGTTCGACGCGATCGACCGCGACGCGGCGGTGGTCTTCGTCACCTGCTCTCCGATGGAGGTGCACGGCCCGCACCTCCCGCTCGGCGCGGACTGTCTCGAAGGCGAGGGTCTGGCCGAGCGCGCGCTCCGCTTCCTGCCCGGCCGCCATCGCGAGCGGACGTTCCTCAAGCTGCCGTTCATCTACGCCGCGTGCGACGGTGTCCCGCAGCCGGGCACGATCGCATTCCGCCCGTCGACCACGATTCGCGTGATCGAGGATCTCGGGCGTTCTCTCGCCGCGCAGGGCTTCCGGAACGTCGTGGTCTCGAACTTCCACGGCAGCCCACGGCACTTCCTCGCGATCGAGACGGCGTGCGATCGGATCTCGCGCGCGCACGGGGTCCGCATGGTCTCGATCTTCTCGCTCATGCTTTCGCGCCTGAACGGCGGCGGTTCGGAGCTCGTGGAGGTGCTCGGCCACATTCCCGGAATCTCGAAGTCGGACCTCGTCGGCGACACGCACGGCGGGCTGGTCGAGACCTCGCAGCTCCTCGCGCTGCACCCCGAATGGGTCGATCCGGACTACAAGCAGCTGCCGCGCCGCACCGTCGACCTGTGGCTCGCGGAGACCGGCCGCGCGCGGCCCGAGGCGCCGCGCGGCAAGCTCGCATCGATCCCGAGGATGCTCGAGGGCTTCAAGGCCGGGATCCACTTCTTCGCCCAGGAGACCTATTCGGGCGCTCCAGCCGGCGCCTCCGCCGAGATCGGCGAGCAGATCCTCGACACGCTCGCGGGTCACGCGGGCCGGGCGCTGGGCGAGATCCTGGACGGCACGCTGCCGCGCGAGCAGTGGCACTCGCCGTTCTGGAAGCTGCGGCACATCTTCGTGAACCCCGCGGCGGTGCGGTTCTTCAACTGGGTGATGAGCGTTCCGAAGACGGTCGGCTGACGCGGGCGCGGGCCGCGGCGAGGAAGGGGAATCCGATGGATGCCGCGAAACGCGCCCGAACGCGCGTGCTCTGGAACGCGGTCGCGATGAACTTCTTCGCGACCGGCATGGCGTGGACCTACGTCGTCGTGCTGGTCACGCCGATCCTCGGCGACCTCGAGCTCGGCCTGCGCGACTGGGGCACGCTGTGGTCGGGCGTGTCGATGGGCGCGCTGCTCGGCGCCGTTCCGGCGGGCGTGCTCGGCGACCGCTTCGGCGTACGCGCGATCGTGACGATCGGCGCGCTCGCGATGGCGGCGGCCCTCCTGCTGCGCGCCTCCGCGGGGAGCTTCGCGACGCTCTACGTCGCGATGCTGCTCTTCGGCTTCACCCTCTCGCTGGTCGCGACGAATCTGCCCAAGGCGATCGGCCTTTGGTTTCCGAGCGGCGAGCTCGGTCTCGCGAACGGTCTCGCGCTCGGCGGCAACGGCGCGGGGCAGGGGCTCGCCACGTTCGTCGCACCGATCCTGATCGCCCACGTGGGTGGTTGGCGGGGGCTGACGGCCGGGATCGCGGCCGCGGTCGCCGTGCTCGCGCTGATCTGGTTCGCGACCGTTCGCGATCCGGTACGCGCTGCGCCGGCGGCCCACGAGGCTCCAGAGCCCGTGAGCTCGATCCGGGCCGGTCTCGCGGCGACCCTCCGGATCCGCGACGTGTGGCTGCTCGCCGCGAGCTACTTCTTCTTTCTCGCCGGCTACATCGGCGTGGTCGGCTACCTGCCCACGTATCTCGTCGCGGTGCAGGGATTCGAGCCCGCGCGCGCGGGCGCGATGCTCACGGTGGTGCTCGCCGCCTACGTGGTCGGCAGCCTCACGCTGCCGGCGTTCTCGGACCGCATCGGGCTACGCCGTTGGGTGTACATCCCCGGAGTCCTCGTCTCGGGGCTGATGATCTTCGCGTCGTCGGTCTTCGTCGGCGCGCCGCTCGTGCTGGCGCTGATCGTCTGGGGGGTGTCGGCGGGCGGGATCGCGCTGGTCTTCGCGGTGCCGCTCGAGCTGCGAAGCGTCGGTCCGGCGCTGGCGGGCGCGGCCGTCGGCGCGACGCTGATGGCGGGATTTCTCGGCGGCTTCCTGTCGCCGATGATCGGGCTCGCGCTGGCGGAGTCGGATCCGCTCTACGGCTTCGCGTTCTGGGCGAGCTGCTACGGCGCCTCGGCGCTGTGCTTCTTCCTGTTGCCCGAGACGGGGAGCCGCGCGCGCGCGACGCCTACTCCCAGCCGATGACCTCGTAGCCGCGCTCGGAGAGACAGCGCTCGACGAATCGCTGGTAGAGCGGGTCGGGAGCGCGCGAGCTGAAGATCCCGCGCGCCAGACCACCGGCCGCGCCGGCCGCCGCGCCCGCGCCCGCGCCGCGGCCCACGTTGCCCAGGACCGCTCCGGCGGCCGCACCGGTGGCGCCGCCGACGACCGCGCCCTCGGTCGCGTCGCGCGCCGAGCGCTTCGCGCGCGAGGGGTTCTCGACGTATTCCTTCGCGTTGGCCTCGCAGAACGCGATGTCGCGGTCCACCTCGTCCTGGTAGACCTGCTGGAGCTTCGCGTTCGGGTAGAGCACCGGCTCGTAGGAGCGACACCCGGCGGTGACGCTCGCGGCGAGCACGAGCGCGGCGAGCCGCGCGACCTTCACTCGTCGACTCCTTCCGGAAATCGCGGCAGGCCCGGGTCGAGCTGCACACCGAAGCTGTTCAGCGCCATCGAGACGAGGTTGTACTGGCCCACCGTGAAGACGACGTCCATCAGCTGCTGCGTATTCAGGAAGCGCGAGAGATCCTTCCACGTCGCATCGGTGACCATCGCGTCGGCGTGCAGCTCGTCGGTCGCGCGCAGGAGCGCGCGATCGAGCTCCGACCAGCCCGCCGCGTCCGGTCCGGTGCCGATGCGGCGGATCTCGTCGTCGGACAGCCCCTCGCGCTTGCCGATCACGACGTGCTGTCCCCACTCGTACTCCGCGCGACACAGCCAGCCGATGCGCAGGATCACGATCTCGCGCTCGCGCGGCGGCAGCGTGTTCCGGCCCAGGATGTGGTTCGCGAA
>CAZMKX010000580.1:0-3048 GCA_964566375.1 uncultured Myxococcales bacterium | reverse complement strand
GTACGCGCGGCCGCGGTCGTTGCCGGTGGTGGGCAGGTCGTCGAGGTAGCGTGCCGACGCGAGCTTCACGGTCTTGAGCGTCATCTCGGCGGACGTACCGCCGATCACGAGCGCCAGGTGGTAGGGCGGGCAGGCGGAGGTGCCGAGCGTGCGGATCTTCTCCGACACGAACTTCGTCAGTGACTCGGGGTTCAGCAGCGCCTTCGTCTCCTGGTAGAGGAAGGTCTTGTTCGCGGACCCGCCGCCCTTCGCGAGGAACAGGAAGCGGTACTCGGCGCCTTGCTCCGCGTACAGGTCGATCTGCGCGGGCAGGTTCGTGCCGGTGTTCTTCTCGGTGTACATGTCGAGCGGCGCCATCTGCGAGTAGCGCAGGTTGCGCTGCTGGTAGGCGTCGAAGATGCCGCGCGAGAGCGCCTCGGCGTCGTCGCCGCGCGTGAACACGTCCTGGCCCTTGTACGCCATCACGATCGCGGTGCCGGTGTCCTGACAGCTCGGCAGCACGCGGCCCGCGGCGATGTTCGCGTTCGTCAGCAGCTCGAGCGCGACGAAGCGGTCGTTCTCGCTGGCCTCGGGGTCGTCGAGGATCTTGGCGAGCTGCGCGAGGTGCCCGGGGCGCAGCAGGTGCGAGACGTCGTCGAGCGCCTCGCGCGCGAGCAGATCGCGCGCCTCGGGCTCGATGCGCAGAATTTCGCGGCCGTCGAAGGGGACGGTCGAGACGTACTGGTCGGTGAGCTTGCGGTACGGCGTCTCGTCGTGACCGTGCTCGAAGATCGGCTGATAGAGGAAGTCCGGCATGCGCGGACTATACCCGGCGAGACGGGTGATATCATCGCCGGGTGAGCGCGCCCGAACTCGTCCGCGTCGCCGTCTACGAGCGCACGATCCGCGCCTCGCTCGAGCGGATCTGGGAGAACGTGCTCGACTGGGAGCACCTGCCGGGCCTGCACCGCGACGCGTTCGGTGCGATCCGCTGCCTCGAGGCGGGCGCCGACGGCTGGCGGGCGCGGCTGCTCGGCCGCGGCGCCGACCCCTCGCAGGAGATCGAGGTCGAGGTCCGTCTCGATCGGCCGGCGCTTCGCTACGTGACGGAAACGACGCAGGGCGCGGGCAGCGGCGCGCAGATCCGGACGCGCCTCGCGCCCGGCGCGGCGCACGAGACGGAGATCGAGGTCGAGTTCCTCGTGCCGGGTGTTCCGCCCGCGCACGCCGAAGCGGTCGGTCGCGGCTACACGACGCTCTACGCGAAGCTCTGGGACGAGGACGAGGCGATGATGATGCGGCGCGAGGCGATGCTCGCGCGCGTCGCGTCGTTCCCCGAGCGAAGCGCCGCGTCGCTCGATCTGGGAAGGCTCGAGGCCCTGCGCCCGCGCCTGCCGCTTCAGGTCGAATTCCAGGGCCGGCCATTCCGCGTGATCGAGCACGCGGGGACGCTGATCGCGCACTCGACGATCTGTCCGCACCTGCTCGGGCCGCTCGAGGACGCGTCACCCGACGGCGACACGATCGAGTGTCCCTGGCACAACTACCGCTTCGACCTGCGCACGGGCCGGAGCTGCGACGGGCGTGGGCTGCGGCTCATGCCCGCGCCGCGCGTCGTCGTCGCGCCGGACGCGCGCGTCTCGCTCGTCGCCGGCTGAGTGCTCCGCTCAGGCGGGGCCGGACTGCGCGCCGCGCACGAGCTCACCCGGGAACGCACCCGTCGACTCGCCGCGCTCGAAAGTGACGACGCCGCGCTTCACGGTGTAGTCGTAGCCGTCCGCGCGCTGCATGAGGCGCATTCCGCCCGCGGGCAGGTCGCGGATCATCGTCGGCGCGTGCAGCGTGAGGCCGTCGAAGTCGATCACGTTCAGGTCGGCGAGGTAGCCCGGCGCGATCACGCCGCGGTCGAGCCAGCCGACGTGGCGCGCGGTGTCGCGCGTCTGGCGGCGCACGACGAACTCGAGCGGGAGCTTCTCGCCGCGACGTCGGTCGCGACACCAGTGTGTCAGCAGGAACGTGGGAAACGAAGCGTCGCAGATGAACGAGACGTGCGCGCCGCCGTCCGAGAGCCCCGGCAGCGTGCGCTCCGAGAGCAGCATCTCGCGCGCGGCGTCGAGCGTTCCGCCCGCGTAGTTCAGGAACGGCAGGTAGAGGAGCGCCCGGCCGTCGCGCTCGAGCAGCGCGTCGTAGACCAGCTCGAGCGCGGTCAGGCCGCGCCGCTGTGCCTCGACGCCGAGCGCCTTCTCCGGCGCGGGCTCGTAGTCGGGCGGATCGCCGAGCCGGAAGAGCCGCCCCACGGCACCGGCCCCGAGCCCGAGCGGACCGGCAGGCGCGGTCGCCGCTTCGGCCAGGATGCGCGCACGCAGCGCCGAGTCGGCCATCCGCTTCGCGCGCTCCGCCGTCGGCAGCGCCGCGATCTCCCGGTACGACGCGCAGCGCGCGAACGGGTTCATCGAGCCCTCGAGCCCGACGAAGAGGCCGATCGCGCGCGCCGGCGTCTGCGCCTTCATGTCGACGCCGGCGGCGGTCGCGCGCTCGAGCCACGCCAGCACCTGTCGCCAGCGGTCGGGCGCCTGGTCGGCCTGCGCGAGCGACACCGAAACCGGTCGCCCCGCGAGCTCCGCCGCGGCCTTCATGAGGCCGAGCTCCGCGTCGAGGTCGCCGAAGTCCGAGACGAACTGCAGCACGCCGCGGCCCGCCGCGCGCAGTCCCTTGGCGATGCCGAGGATCTCGTCCGAGGTCGCGGTCAGCGAGCCGATCCGCTTGCCGGTGCGCGAGCGGTGGTTCTGCGTGCGCGAGGTCGCGAAGCCCATCGCGCCGGCCATCAGCGCCTCGCGCGTGAGCTCCGCCATCTGCTCGATCTCGCCCGGCGTGGGCAGCTCCGCGTGCTCGCCGCCGCGCTCGCCCATCACGTACGCGCGCAGAGCCGCGTGCGGAACCTGCGCGCCCAGGTCGATCGCGTGCGGACGGCGTGCGATCGCGTCGAAGAAGTCGGGCAGGCTCTCCCAGTTCCAGGCCAGGCCCTCGTGCAGCGCCGTGCCGGGAATGTCCTCGACGCCTTCCATCAGC
>CAZMKX010000579.1:0-3050 GCA_964566375.1 uncultured Myxococcales bacterium | reverse complement strand
AGGGGCCTGCACGAGGTCTTCGCGCACCACGAGTCCCTCGCGCGCGCCACCCGCGCCGCGATGAGCGCGCTGGGGTTGCGCCTGGTCGCCGTCGATTCGCCGTCGTTCGCCTGCACGGCGGTCTACACACCGGACGGTGTCGACGGAAACCGGTTGGTGAAGCACCTGCGCGACGTCTACGACGTGACGATCATGGGCGGGCAGGGGCGATTCGACGGGAAGGTCTTCCGCATCGGGCACATGGGCGATGTGGACGGATTCGACATGATCAGCGCGGTCGCGGCCGTCGAAATGACGCTCGCGGACCTGGGCCAGCCGGTACGCATCGGTGACGGCACGCGCGCGATGACCGAGCTGCTCCGCAAGAGCGGGCTCTGAAAGGTGTATTCCAGTGGCACGAGTACTGATCAGCGACAAGCTCTCCGACGAAGGTCTCGCGGTTCTCGAGGCGGCTGAGGGCATCGAGTTCGACCACAAGCCGGGCCTGTCCGTCGACGAGCTGAAGAGGATCCTGCCGGCATACGACGGGCTCATCATCCGCAGCGGCACGAAGGTCACCGCCGAGATCGTCGAGGCGGGCAAGAAGCTGCGCGTGATCGGCCGCGCCGGGATCGGCGTAGACAACGTCGATCTCACGGCCGCGACGGCGCGCGGAATCATCGTGATGAACACGCCCGAGGGCAACACCATCACGACGGCGGAGCACGCGATCTCGCTCATGACCTCGCTCGCGCGCCAGATCCCCCAAGCGACCGCGAGCATGCGCCAGGGCAAGTGGGAGAAGACGCGCTTCAACGGCAAGGAGCTCTTCGATCAGGTGCTCGGCGTGATCGGGCTCGGCAACATCGGCTCGATCGTCGCGGACCGCGCACGTGGCCTGCGCATGCGCGTGATCGCGTTCGACCCGATCGTCTCCGAGGAGCGCGCGGAGCGTCTCGGCGTCGACCTCGTCTCGCTCGACGAGCTCTTCGCGCGCGCAGACGTGATCAGCGTGCACGTTCCGCTCACCGAAGGCACGCGCGGACTGATCGGCCGCGAGGCCTTCAAGAAGACCAAGCGCGGCGTATTGATCATCAACGCCGCGCGCGGCGGGATCGTCGACGAGCAGGCGCTGCTCGAGGCGATCGAGAGCGGACAGTGCGGGGGCGCCGCGCTCGACGTCTTCGAGAAGGAGCCGCCGCCGAAGGATCACCCGCTGCTCCAGCGCGAGGAGGTCATCTTCACGCCGCACCTCGGCGCCGCGACCGAGACCGCCCAGCTCAACGTGGCGATCGCCGTCGCCGAGCAGGTTCGCGACTACCTGCTGCGCGGCGTCGTGCGCAACGCGGTGAACCTGCCGTCGGTTTCCGCCGAGGACCTCGAGGTCCTGCGCCCGTTCATCGTGCTCGGCGAGAAGCTGGGCCAGTTCGAGGGCCAGGTCGCGGGCGGCGGGATTTCGGAGATCGAGATCGAGTACGCCGGCGAGATCGCGGGCCTGAACGTCCAGCCGATCAGCATCGCCGTCCTGCGCGGTCTCCTCGCGCCCTGGTTCGGCGACGAGGTGAACTACGTGAACGCACCCGTGATCGCCCAGAAGCAGGGCATCCGCGTGATCGAGACGAAGTCGGCCGAGCCCGAGGACTTCGTCAGCCTCGTGACCGTGCGCGTGCGCGCGCGCGCGGGCGCGACGCACCTGATCGCGGGTACGATCTTCGGACGGACGCAGCCGCGAATCGTGCGCATCGACGACTTCCGCTTCGAGGCCATTCCCGAGGGCCCGACCTTCCTGATCCGCAATCAGGACCGGCCGGGGGTCGTCGGGCGCGTGGGAACACTGCTCGGTGACGCGAAGATCAACATCAAGCGGATGCAGCTCGGCCTGCACCTCTCGAGCGGGCAGGCGCTACAGCTCCTGTCGGTCGATCCAATGCCGTCGAACGCCGTCCTCGAAGCCGTCCGCGGGCTTCCCGGGATCGAGGTGGCCCTGCTCCTCGACCTGGGAGCGCAGGTCGCCTGAGCCATGCCGAACGTCGTCTGCGTCGGTGCGCAGTGGGGGGACGAGGGCAAGGGCAAGGTCGTGGACCAGCTCGCCTGCCGCGCGGACCTGGTCGTGCGCTTTCAGGGCGGGCCGAACGCGGGGCACACCCTGGTCGTCGACGGCGAGACGACGATCCTGCACCTGATTCCCTCGGGAATCCTGCAGCCGTCGACGCTGAATCTGATCGGGCCCGGCGTGGTCGTGGAGCCGGACGTCCTGCTCGGCGAGATCGCGATGCTCGTCGCCAAGGGCGTGCCCGTCGGGCGCGAGCGGTTCCGCATCTCGGATCGCGCGCACGTCATCCTGCCGGTGCACTCCGCGCTCGACAAGGCGCGCGAGGAGGCCCGCCATACGCTCACGATCGGTACGACCGGACGTGGAATCGGTCCCGCGTACGAGAGCCGCGTCGCGCGAACGGGCATCCGCATCTGCGACCTGCTCGAGCCCGACACGTTGCGCGAGCGCCTCGAGCTCGCGCTCTACGAGCGGAACTTCCTGCTCGAGAAGCTCTACGGCTGGCCGCCGCAGCCCGTCGACGAGGTCTGGCAGAAGGCGGTCGCGTGGGGCGCGAAGCTCGCGCCCTTCGTCGACGACGTCGGCGTGACGCTCGACTTCGCGCTTCGCGAGGGCCGCTCGGTCCTGCTCGAGGGCGCGCAGGGTACACTGCTCGATGTAGATCACGGAACGTATCCGTTCGTCACCTCGTCGACGACTCTGGCGGGCGGCGCGTGCGCGGGGGCGGGAATCGGCCCGACGCGCATCGACTCCGTGCTCGGCATCAGCAAGGCGTACACCACCCGCGTCGGTGGCGGGCCGTTCCCGACCGAGGACGAGGGCCCGGCGGGCCAGCACATGGGCTCGGTCGGACGCGAGTTCGGCGCGACCACCGGCCGCAAACGCCGCTGCGGCTGGCTCGACCTTGTCGTGCTCCGGCATGCCGTGCGCGTGAACGGCATCACCGGTCTCGCGCTGCTCAAGCTCGACATCCTGACCGGTCTGCCCGAGGTGAAGGCCTGCGTCGGCTACCGCGTCG
>CAZMKX010000578.1:0-3059 GCA_964566375.1 uncultured Myxococcales bacterium | reverse complement strand
GTCACGCACCTGGTGAACTCGCACCTTCACTACGATCACTGCGGCGGCAACGCGCAGCTGCCCGATGCCGAGGTGATCGTGCAAGCGCGCGAGTGGGAGCACGCGAAGGCGCTGCCGGACGACGACGCCGGCTACCGCAAGCCCGACTTCGACACCGGCCAGGGCGTGCGCCGGATCTCGGGGGAGCTCGACTTGTTCGGCGACGGCGCGGTCACGTGCTTTCCCACCTACGGCCACACGCCCGGACACCAGTCGCTGCGCGTGCGCACGGCGCGAGGCGAGTTCGTGCTCTGTGGCGACGCCTGCTACCTGAAGCGCACGCTCGACGAGCTGGCGCTGCCCGGCGTGGTCGCGGATCCCGAGGCCATGCGCGAAGTGCTTCTGCGCTTCCGCGCGATGCAGGCCGCGGGCGCACGCATCCTGTACGGACACGACCCCGAGTTCTGGAAGACGGTCCCGCAGGGTCCGGAGCGTCTGGGATGAGCCTCGAGACGCTCACGGCGCTGCACGCGTCGCTCGGTCTGCCCGCGCCGGATCCGGCGCAGGTCGAGATCGCAGGAGCCGACCCCGTGCTCCCGACACGCTTCCGTGTCGGAGAGGCCGCCGCCGCCGCGCTCGCCGCGTGTGGGCTCGCGGCGTCGCGGCTCCAGCAGCACCGCCGCGGGCGGAGCCAGCGCGTGCGGGTCGACGTCGTCGGCGCTGCGGCGTCCCTGCTCGGCTTCCTGTTCCAGCGTGCCGAAGGGGACGTGGCGATTCCCGCCTTCGATCCCGCGCGCAACGTGACGGCCATCTACCCGACGCGCGACGGCCGGCACTTCCTCCTGCACGGGAGCTTCCCCGACACGCAGGCCAAGGCGCTCGCGCTGCTCGGCTGCCGCGACGACGTGGCCGAGGTCGCGAAGCGCATCGCGTCGTGGGACGCACAGGCGCTCGAGGACGCGATCGCCGAGCGTGGCCTGTGCGGCGCGCGCGTGCGCAGCGCGGCGGAGTGGGCCGGCGAGGCGCAGGGCCGCGCGCTCGCGCCCCTGCCGGTCGTCGAGCTGATCCGGATCGGAGACAGCCCGCCCGAGGCGTTCGCGCCCGCCGAGCGTCCTCTCTCCGGCGTGCGCGTGCTCGACCTGACCCGCGTGCTCGCCGGACCGACGTGCGGCCGCACGCTCGCGTCGCACGGCGCCGACGTGCTGCGCATCGGCTCGCCGAAGCTCCCGTCGATCCCGCCGTTCGTCATCGACACGAGTCACGGCAAGCGCTCGGCGTTCCTCGATCTCGACGACGCGCGCGACGTCGAGCGGCTGCGCGCGCTCGCGCGCGACGCCGACGTCTTCACGCAGGGCTACCGCAGCGGCGCGCTCGCGCGGCGCGGCTTCGGCCCCGAGGACCTCCACCGGCTCCGCCCCGGCATCGTCTACACGTCGATCAACTGCTACGGCCACGAGGGCCCGTGGCGCGGCCGGCCCGGCTGGGAGCAGCTCGCGCAGGCGGTGACGGGGATCGCGGACGAGCACGGCGGCGCGAAGACTCCGCAGCTCCTGCCCGCCGCCGCGACCGACTACAACACCGGCTACCTCGCCGCGCTCGGCACCATGCTCGCGCTCGAGCGCCGCGCGCGCGAGGGCGGAAGCTGGCACGTGCGCGCGTCGCTGTGTCAGACGGGAATGTGGCTCGCGCGCATGCGCCGCGCCGACGTCGCGGGACCCGGCCTCCGGCCCGCGGAGATCGCCCCATTCCTGACGCGCAGCGAGACGGCCTGGGGACCGCTCACGCACCTCGGCCCGATCGTCGAGCTCTCGGACACCCCTGCGGCCTGGTCGCGGCCGACGACACCGCTCGGGGCGCACGCGCCGAGCTGGGACTAGCCCCTCCAAGCGGATCGCGGTCCGCGCCGCGCCCAGCCTCGAGGCGATTCCAGGCGAGGAACCGGGCAGACGGCCGCCGGCGGGGCCCGCCCGCGCGTCCGCACCGTCGGCCCGCTTCGTGCAGTCCCGTACGCGCGGGGAAGGAGTGCCCGCGCGATGGCCATTCGAGTCGCTCTCCACCACCGGACGACGTATTCGTACGACCGGCTCGTGAACCTGTCGCCGCACGTGATCCGGCTGCGGCCGGCGCCGCACGCGCGCACGACGGTGCTGTCGTATGCGCTGGCGATCGAGCCGCGCGAGCACTTTCTGAACTGGCAGCAGGATCCGTTCGGGAACTTCCTGGCGCGCGCCGTGTTTCGCGAGCCGACGCGAAAGCTCGAGGTGAACGTCGACCTGCTCGCGGAGCTGCACGTCGTCAACCCGTTCGACTTCTTCCTGGAGCCGGACGCCGAGCACTGGCCGTTCCGCTACGACGCGTCGCTCGCGAAGGACCTGGCGCCGTACCGCGAGGCCGGCGCCGCGGGGCCGCTCCTGAACGCGCTGCTCGGCGGCCTGCCGCGCGCGAGCCTGCGCACGATCGACTTCCTGGTCGAGCTGAATCTGCGCGTGCACCGCGCGGTGGACTACGTGATCCGCATGGAGCCGGGCGTGCAGGAGCCGGAGCACACGCTCGGGCTCGGGCGCGGGTCGTGTCGTGACTCGGCGTGGCTGCTCGTGCAGTCACTCCGCCACCTGGGCTTCGCCGCGCGCTTCACCAGCGGCTACCTGATCCAGCTCGTCGCGGACGAGAAGCCGCTCGAGGGGCCGTCGGGCCCGACGCAGGACTTCACCGACCTTCACGCCTGGGCGGAGGTGTACCTGCCCGGCGCGGGCTGGGTCGGGCTCGATGCGACGTCGGGCCTGTTCACGGGCGAGGGCCACATCCCGCTCGCCTGCACGCCCGAGCCGATGACGGCGGCGGCGATCAGCGGCGCGGTCGACGATTGCGAGGTCGAGTTCTCGTTCGCGATGACGGTCGACCGCATCCACGAGGACCCGCGCGTCACGAAGCCCTACACCGAGTCGCAATGGGCCGCGATCGACGCGCTCGGCCACGCGGTCGACGCGCGGCTCGAGGCCGGCGACGTGCGCGCGACGTTCGGCGGCGAGCCGACGTTCGTCGCGATCGAGGACGCCGACGCGCCGGAGTGGAACACCGAC
>CAZMKX010000577.1:0-3064 GCA_964566375.1 uncultured Myxococcales bacterium | reverse complement strand
CGCTTCTACCGCGAGGAGATCGCTCGCCGGCAGCCTCACGGCTGGCCGCCGTTCAACGAGATCGTGCACCTGGCCCTGTCGGGAAAGCGGTCCGCCGCGGTCGAGCACGCCGCCGCGACCCTCGCGGGGCTCGCCAAGACGGTCCTCCAGGACGACACCGGCAGCGAAGCGGTTCGCGTCCTCGGCCCGGCGCCGGCGCCGCTCACCCGCATCCGCGACGAGTTCCGCTGGCAGGTGCTCCTGCTCGGACCGCGCGAGGGCGTCCGCGTCGTCGCGCGCGAGCTGATGCGCCAGGCGCGCGGCCCCTCTTTCGCCGGCGTGGCCGTGCGGGTGGATGCCAACCCCCTGCAAATGCTATGAAATGCGGCCCATGCTCTTGAAGGTCCTGCAATTCCCCGACGCCCGGCTGCGCGAGAAGGCCGTGGCGATCGAGAAGCACGAGGTCGACGCCTCGCTGCGCGCGCTCGCCGCCGACATGGCCGAAACCATGTACGACGAGCCTGGGATCGGGCTTGCGGCGACGCAGGTCGGTGTCGCCAAGCGCCTGATCGTGATGGACCTGGAGTGGACCGAAGACGGCGAGCGGAAGCCGCGCGTGCTCCTGAATCCCGAGCTCGTGCACACGGAGGGCAAGGCGGTCTCCGAAGGCGAGGGCTGCCTGTCGGTGCCCGACTTCAAGTCCGACGTCGAGCGCCACGCGCGCGTCGTCGTGCGCGCCCGCACGCTCGACTGGGAAGAGGTCGAGTTCGACGCGACCGAGCTCGAGTCGTACTGCTTCCAGCACGAGATCGACCACCTCGACGGCGTCCTGTTCATCGATCGCATCAGCAAGCTCAAGCGCGAGCTGTACGTCCGGCGGCGAAAGAAGCAGCTCCGCCGCGAGCAGGAAGAGGGCGCGCCCGCCGGCCACGCCGACGGCTAGCTTGCGGATCCTGTACTTCGGAACGCCCGAGTTCGCCGTCCCCGCGCTGCGCGCACTCGCTGCAAGCGGGCAGCAGCTGGTCGGGGTGGTCTCGCAGCCGGACCGGCCGCGGGGGCGCGGGCGCGCGATCGAGGACACGCCGGTGAAGTCCGCGGCGAAGGAGCTCGGCGTCGACGTGCTGCAGCCCGAGAAGGTCGGCGACGAGAGCGCCCTCGCCTGGATGCGCGCCCGCGAGCCCGAGCTCGGGGTCGTGGTCGCTTTCGGCCAGTTCATCCCGAAGAGCGTGCGCGAGCTGCCGCGGCTCGGCCTCATCAACGGGCACGCGTCGCTCCTGCCTCGCTGGCGCGGTGCGGCGCCGATCGAGTGGGCGATCGACGCCGGCGACGCGCGCACCGGAATCTCGGTGATGCGCGTGGTCAGGGAGATGGACGCCGGCGACGTGTGCCTGACGCGCGAGACGCCGATCGGGGCCGACGAGACCGCGGGCGAGCTCGCGGAGCGCCTCGCGGCGCTCGCGGCGGCCGCGCTCGTCGAGGCGATCGAGGAGATCGCGCAGGGCCGCGCACGCTTCGCGGCGCAGGACCCGAGCACCGTGACGCTCGCGCCGAAGCTCGATCGCGGCTTCGCGAAGCTCGACTTCACGCTTCCCGCGGAGCGACTTCTGCGGCGGATCCGCGCGGCGACGCCGCGCCCGGGCGTGGACATCGAGCTCGTGCGTGCCGCCAAGCGGATGCGCATCGTGCGCGCCCGGCTCGCGACACCTCACGGTGGCAGCGTGCGCCCCGGCGCACTACGAGTAGACTCGGGCCGGCTGCTTCTCGCCGCGAGCGATGCGTGGCTCGAGCTCGCCGAGATCCAGCTCGCCGGCAAGCGCCCGATGCGCGCCGAAGAGCTCCTGCGCGGCTTCCGCGTTCCCGACGCCGAGGAGGCGCGCACGCCATGACCGAGACCCCCTTCGTCCCGACCGCGCGCGGCATCGCCTGGTTCGTGCTGGAACGCGTGGACCGCGATCGTGCGTTCGCCGAGATCGTCCTGCACGGCGCGTTCCCCGCGGCGCAGCTCGATCGGCGCGACCGAGCGCTCGCGACCGAGCTTTCCTACGGATGCTTGCGCCTGCGCGGGCGCGTCGATGCGGCGCTGCAGCAGAGCCTGGACCGGCCGCTCAAGCGGATCGAGTCCGAGGTCAAGAACCTGCTGCGCCTGGGCGCGTACCAGCTCCTGTGCATGAGCGGGATCCCCGATGCCGCGGTCGTACACGAGACGGTGTTGCTCGCGCGCAAGCTCGGCTTCGAGCGCGCCACCGGCTTCACGAACGCCGTGCTGCGCGGTCTGGCGCGCAAGCGCGACGAGAACGGCCTCGTCTGGCCCGATCCCGCGACCGACCCCGTCGGGAACATCGAATCCTGGGGCTCGCTTCCGCGCTGGCTGGCGGAGCGGCTGGTCGCGGAGCTCGGGCCGGTGGAGGCGCTCGCGTTCGCCGAGGTGAACGCGAAGGCTCCGCCGCGCACGGTTCGCGTCACCGCGCGTGGCGACCGCGCGCGCGTCGCGCGCGAGCTCGGCGGAGAGCCGACGCGCTACGCGGACACCGGCGTGACCGCGATCCAGAACGACCCCTCGCGCGGCGCGGCGTTCGACCGCGGGGACTACGTGATCCAGGACGAGGCCTCGCAGCTCGTGCCCCTCATGCTCGGCGCGGAGCCGTCCGACACCGTCGTCGACTGCTGCGCGGCTCCCGGCACGAAAGCGGTCCAGCTCGCCGAGCAGGTCGGCCCGCGTGGCGAGGTGATCGCGCTCGAGCTCCATCGCCCGCGCATCGCGCTGATCCACAAGAGCGCCGGGCGCCTCGGGCTCACGAACATCCGGCCGCTCGAGCGCGACGTCGCGCAGGGCTTCGACCTGCAGGGCCGCTTGGCCTACAAGCGCGTCCTGGTCGATGCCCCGTGCTCGGGGCTCGGCACCCTGCGCCGCAATCCCGACGCGCGCTGGCGGCTCCGGCCCGAGGAGATCCCGCGCTGTGCCGACCGCGCGCTGGCGATCGTGTCCTCGGCGGGTCGCTACGTCGAGGAAGGCGGCGTGCTCGTCTATAGTGTCTGCACCTTCAGCCCCGAGGAGACCACGGGCGTGGTGTCGCGCTTCCTCGAG
>CAZMKX010000576.1:0-3066 GCA_964566375.1 uncultured Myxococcales bacterium | reverse complement strand
TCGCGCAGCATCGCGAGCACCTCGTTGCGGTAGCGCTCGGGCTCGATCAGCGACGGGTTCTCGCGCAGCGTCTCGGCGAGCCAGCCGAAGTAGTGCGAGGTGCGGAAGAAGTAGTTGGTCTCGCGCCGGCGCTCGATCTCGCGCGCCTTGTGCAGCGCGCAGCGCCCGTCGACGAGGTCGCGCTCGGTCTTGAACTCCTCGCAGCCGACGCAGTAGAGCCCCTCGTACTCGCGTAGCTCGATCTCGCCGCGATCGTAGAGCGTCTGCCAGAAGTGCTGCACGGCGCGCACGTGCGCGGCGTCGGTGGTGCGCACGAAGCGCTTCGGCTCGAGCCCGAGCGCGCTCCACTGAGCGCGGAAGCGCTCCGCCATGCCGTCGACGAACGCCTGCGGCGGGACGCCTTCGGCGGCGGCGGCCTCGGCGAGCTTCTCGCCGTGCTCGTCCGTGCCGGTGATGAAGAACGCGTCCTCGCCCGCGAGCCGGTGGTAGCGCGCGAGCGTGTCGGCGACCGTCGTGGTGTAGGCCGTGCCCAGGTGCGGGGCCGCGTTCGGGTAATAGATGGGCGTCGTGACGTAGAACGGGGTCGGCATCGCGGGGGAGCTTAGCGACTACCCGGTCGCGCGCAGGTCGAGCAGGAGCCCCTCGACCACCAGCTGCGGGTTCAGGTTTCGGCGCTCGAGCTCGAAGCGCGCGCGCGCGGCCGCCTCGAACACGCGCAGCCAGCGGTCGAGCGCCCGCGCGTCGCCGGTCGCGACGGCGGCTTCGGCGCGCTCGCGGGCGAAGGCGCCCTCGACCTCGAGGAAGAGGCGCGCGCGCGCGCGGCCGGCTTCGCCGGGCTTCCGGAAGGTCTCCGCGAAGTCGAGGATCTCGGTCGCGCCCGAGGCGCCGATCCCCGCAAGGAACGCATGCATCTCCCGCGCGTCGTCGAGCGACGCCTCGGCCCAGGCCCGCGCGGCGTCGGGGCTCGCGCCGCCGAGCGCGCCGGCCAGCGCAGCATCGGCCTCGGGCAGGCCGTCCGCGCCGAGCGCCGCTCGCACCGCCGACTCGTTGAACGGCGCGAAGCGCACGCGCAGCGTGCGTGAGCGCAGCGTGCGCGGCAGCACGTAGGCGGACGAGGTCACCAGGATCAGGACGGCCCCCGGGGGTGGCTCCTCGAGCGTCTTCAGGAGCGCGTTCGCCGGCTCGGCGCGCAGCTTCTCGGCCTCCGGAATCAGCGCGACGCGGCGTCCGCGCTCGTTTGCCACCAGCGACAGGGCCGTCCGCAGATCGCGCACGGCGTCGACCTTGATGCGCGCGCCGTCGGCCAGCACCCAGTGCAGGTCCGGGTGGCCCGGCCGGCCCTCCGGGTCGCCCGATTTCGCCGCGAGCAGGCTGCAATCGTGACACGCGCCACACGGCTCGAGCGCGTCCGCGCCGACCCTCTTGCACAGGAGGAGCCGCGCGAACCAGAGGGCCGTCTCGCGCTTTCCGGTGCCGGGAGGACCCTCGAACAGGTACGCGCCATGGACCTGGTCACGCGCGCGGGCGCGCGCCAGCTCGGTCCGGATCGCCTGGGTGTCTCCGCCGGTCATCAGCGAGCGGCAGGATAGCCCGCGACACGCGAGAGATCTCAAGCGATCCCGGCATCGCTCCGATGTGCAGAATACGGAGCTCCACGCGGAGCAGGGGAAGGCGTTCGATGGCGTTCAAGGACTTCGGCAAGGGCAAGGAAAGCGGCGCGATGAGCACCCCGAGCAGCGGCGTCGGCGCCCTGACGGCCTTCATCGATCAGGGCTCCGAGTTCTCCGGCAAGCTCAGCTTCAAGGACACCGTTCGCATCGACGGCCGCTTCGAGGGCGAGATCTCGAGCGAGAACACGCTGATCGTCGGCGAGACGGGCTCCGTCACCGCCACGATCCGCTCGCAGGTGATCGTGATCTCGGGCGAGGTGCACGGCGAGATCAGCGCGACCGGACAGGTGGTCCTGCACAAGACGGCGCGCGTCGACGGAAACATCCACACCGCGCGGCTGGTGGTGGAGGACGGTGCGATCTTCACCGGCCGGGTGGAGATGAGCACGAAGCCCGCAGCCAAGCCGTCCCTGGCGCCGCCCAAGGATCCGTCGAAACCCTGACCCCGCCGGTCTAGCCGACCAGCACCGAGGTCACGCCGGGCACGCGCGCGCGCAGCGCGGGCTCGAGCACCAGCCGTCGCGTCATCTCGCGCGCGGAGCAGCGGGTGCACGCGCCTTGCAGCTCGAGCCGCACGATCCCGTCCTCCGACACGCTCACGAGCTCGGCGTTTCCGCCGTCGGCCACGAGCCCGGGTCGCAGGAGATCGAGCGCACGTCGCACCTGCTCGGGCCTCGCGACGCGCGCCGACGCCGCGTTGATCTCCCCCGGACCTTCTCCTAGCCTTGCCGCCATGCGCGTCCGGGTGCTCCTCTTCGCAGGTCTTCGTGAAGCCGTCGGCCAGAAGCAGCTCGAGCTTGAGCTGCCGGCCGATGCGACGCTCGCCGAGCTCCTGACGCGCATCGAACGCGACCACGCGGTGCTCGCGCGTTACCGCGGCCGGCTTCTCGTCACCGTGAACGAGGAGCGCGCCCCGTCGGAGACGCAGCTCGGCGAGGGCGACGAGGTCGCCCTCCTGCCGCCGGTCTCGGGCGGTGCGGAGCGCGCGTGGGTCGACGTCCGGCTGCTGTCGATGGACGCCCTGCTCGCCGAGGTGAGCGGGCCGGCGATGGGCGGCGTCGTCACGTTCACCGGCATCGTGCGCAACCAGGCGCGCGGCGCCGAGATCGATCACCTGGAGTACGAAGCGTACGCGCCGATGGCGGAGAAGGAGATGCGCAAGATCGTCGACGCCGTGACCGGGCGCTGGCCACAGGTGAAGCTGGCGCTCTCGCATCGCGTGGGTCGGCTCGCGATCGGTGAGGCCGCAGTCATGATCGCGGCGGCGGCGCCGCACCGCGCGGAAGCCTTCGAGGCCTGTCGCTTCGCGATCGACACACTGAAGAAGACGGTGCCGATCTGGAAGAAGGAGTTCGCGACCAGCGGCGCATACTGGGTCGAGGAGAATCCGTGAGCG
>CAZMKX010000575.1:0-3069 GCA_964566375.1 uncultured Myxococcales bacterium | reverse complement strand
CCCGCTAGCGCGACAGCATCGCCTGGCGCCGCCGCTGCAGCGCGGCGGTGATCGGGTCGACGTCGGCAGGAGCGGCCCGCGTCGCGCTCGTGCGCTTCGGTGCGGCCGTCGCCTTGGGCTGCGCGCGCTTCGCCCCGCTCGACTTCTTCTTCGCGGTCTTCGCTGCGGCCTTCTTCGCCATCTCACTTCCCCTCGGTGCGGTTGGGCGTGCATCATAGGCTGCAATGCCGGTGATCACCAACGAGGCGCGGAAGTCGTTCGACGAGAAGGGCTTCGTCGTCGTTCCCGGGCTTCTCGGCGACGACGAGCTCGCGCGCTTCGGCGCTGCCGTCGATCGCGGCGTGGCCGCCTGCGCGGCGAACGACCCGCGTCCGCTCGAGGCGCGCTCACGCTACGAGCAGTCGTTCCGGCAGTGTATCAATCTGTGGGAGGACTTCGCGGACGTGCGGCCGCTCTCGTTCCACCCTCGCATCGCGCAGGCCGCAGCGGAGCTTCTCGGCGTACCGGCACTGCGGCTCTGGCACGACCAGGCGCTGTACAAGGAGCCGGGCGGGCGCGAGACCGACCCGCACCACGACCAGCCCTACTGGCCGCTCGCCGAGACGAACACGATCACGGCCTGGATCGCGTTCGACGGCGCCGACCTCGAGACCGGCTGTCTCGGCTTCGTGCCGGGCTCGCACCACTTCGGCGTGAAGGCGTTCGCGAACATCTTCACGGCGAGCGGCTTCGATCTCGACAACGGTCCCGAGGCCCGCGGGATCGCGCCGGAGTTCGTACCCGTCCGGCCCGGTGACGTGAGCTTCCACCACGGCCTGACGATCCACCTCGCCAAACCCAACCGCAGCGCGCGCACGCGGCGGGTGCACACGATGATCTACTTCGCCGACGGGAGCACCCGCAAGCACAGCCGCCAGCGGCACCCGAGCGTCGACCGCGCGGGCATCCCGCCGGGCGCGCCCGTGCGGAGCGACGTGACGCCGATCGCCTGGCCGCGCGCGCCGGGCGACTGGCCCGAATCACCCAAACTCCCCGATCCACCGCTCCCGGGCTGGCCGGGATCGCGCGCCGGGAGACCTGTTTGACGCCCTCGCCGCACCCGTGGAGCCGCGATTTCCGCTGGCGAGCGCCGCGCGGCGCGTTCCGCCGCATCGACGCGAAGCAGGCTCGAAGCTGGGACGAGCGCGGCTTCTTCGTGCTCGAGGATGCCTTCGATGCCGAGACGATCGCGCGCGTGGTCGCCGAGATCGATCCGTTCGAGGCGAAGGTCGAGGCGTTCCTGCGCAAACAGCCGGGCGGACGCCTTCATATCGCGCGCGCCGACGAGATCACCTTCACGACGCACCTCGTCGCGCGCTCGAGGGTTCTACGAGCCTTCGCGCACCATCCGGTCTTCTGCGATCTGGTCCACGACCTGATCGGCCCGGACGTCCGGCTCTACTGGGACCAGGCCGTCTACAAGAAGCCCGGCACGACGTCGCCGTTTCCGTGGCACCAGGACAACGGCTACACCTTCGTCGAGCCGCAGGCCTACGTGACGTTCTGGGTCGCGCTCAGCGACGCCACCGAGGCGAACGGCTGCCCTCAGGTGGTGCCGGGGCTACACCGCGGCGGAACACTCACGCACCAGGCGTCCGACCTCGGCTTCATCTGCTTCGACGCGCCGCCGAGCCCGCCGCTCGTCGCGCCGGTGCGCTCCGGCGGAATCGTGGTCTTCTCGTCGCTCACCCCGCACGCCACGGGCGCGAACACCACCCGCGACACGCGCCGCGCCTACATCCTCCAGTACGCGCCCGACGGCGCCGTCGCCCTGCGCGCGGGCGAGAGCGGCGCGATCACCCGCGAGCCTTGCACCGCGCCCGAGCGCCAGTTCGAGATCCTGCGCGGCGGCAAGCCCGTGGCGTCCAACTTCTAGCGGCGCGCAGCGAGCCGCAGGCGAGCGAAGTCAGATCGGACCCGGCTTGTACACCTTCAGAGGCTTCCACTTCCGCATCCATTCCGGCTGATCCGGCCAGGCGCGACCGGCGCTGAAGCCGCCATCCACCACGAAGTACTGGCCGGTGACGAAGGTCGAGGCGTCGCTCGCGAGCCAGAGCGCCATCTGCGCGATGTCGTCGGGCTCGCCCGCGCGGGGGATCGGCTGGAAGCCGGCCATACCGCTCTTCGAGGCCTCGAGCTGCGCGCCGGTCGGCTTCCGGCCGACGGTGTTCAGCGCGAGCGGCGTCGCGATGAAGCCCGGGCAGATGCAGTTCACGCGCACGCGGTGCGGTGCGAGCTCGAGCGCGACCGAGCGCGAGAGCTGGATCACCGCCGCCTTCGCGGCCGCGTAGGCGTGCGGCGAATGACCGGCGATCAGCGCGGCGACGCTCGCGGTGTTGATCACGCTTCCGCCTTGGCGCGAGAGCAGCGGCGCCGCGTGCTTCATGCCCAGGAAGACGCCGCGCACGAGCACCGCGAAGGTGAGGTCGAACTCGTCGACGGGTGTCTCCGTGACGGAGCCGAGCGCGCCGCCGAAGCCGGCGTTGTTGAAGATGCAGTCGAGCCGGCCGAAGTTCTTCTCGGCGCTCGCGACCAGCGCGCGCACGTCCTCTTCCTGGCTGACCTCGGCCCAGTGGAAGATCGCGGCGCCGCGCAGGTCGTCGGCGATCTCGCGGCCGAGCTCCTCCTGCATGTCGCCGATCACCACCCGCGCGCCCTGCTCGACGAAGAGCCGCACCGTGCGCGCGCCGATTCCGCTCGCTCCGCCCGTGATGATTGCCACGCGTCCATCGAGTACGCCCATCAGATGCTCCAACCTCCGTCGATCGAAACGGCCGTTCCGGTCGTGAATGCAGATTCGTCCGAGGCGAGATACACGGCCAGCGCCGCGACCTCCTCGGGACGTCCGAGTCGCCCCATCGGCTGCCGCGCGACGAACGCCTTGCGCGCCGTCTCGACGTCGCCCTGCGCCGCGATGCGCTGCTCCAGCGACGGAGTCTCGACGGTGCCGGGGCAGATGCAGTTGCAGCGGATCCCGCGCCCCACGTAGTCGATCGCGACCGACTTGGTCAGCCCGATCACGCCGGCCTT
>CAZMKX010000574.1:0-3071 GCA_964566375.1 uncultured Myxococcales bacterium | reverse complement strand
CGCTGCGCCTGCGCGAGCCGCGCGAGCTCGCGCGCTAGACTGCGGCCCATGCTCCGGCGTTCGCTCCGAGTCGCAGTCCTTCTGGCCGCCGTCCTGCTCGCGGCCGGTACAGGGCGTGCGCAGGAGCCGGCGCCCGCCGCGCCCGCGGCCGCGCCCCCGGCCGAGCCGCCCGCGCCGGAGGTGCCCAAGCCGATTCCAGCGCCCGAGATCGTCGGACGCTCCGAGGAGCTGAAGAGCCGGCTGAAGCAGATCGAGTCGCTCGCCGCACCCGACGTGAAAGAGCTCGAGGTGCAGACCAAGCTGCCCGACTACGCGGCGAAGCTGCGCGAGCGGGCGGACCGCGCCGACGAGATGCTCGCGGGCACGCCCTCGCTCGAGGTGCTCGCGGACGCGAAGGTCGAGTGGCGCGCGCGCGCGGAGCGGCTGGAAGAGTGGCGGCTCTCGCTCACCCGCCGCGCGCTCGCGATCGAGTCGGAGCTCGAGGGGATCGACCGCGAGCAGGCGCTCTGGGAGCTCACGCGCGAGTCCGCGGTCGCGGCGGCACTTCCCGCGGCGACGTCGGAGCGCGTGGGCGAGACCCTGCAGGCGATCAAGGAGACCGAGAAGGCGGTCAAGCGCCGCCGCACCAGCGTGCTCGCGCTCCAGAACGACGTCGCGCAGGAAGAGCTCGTCGTGAGCGGGATGATCGACCACATCGACGCGCTGCAGAAGCAGCAGCAGTCCCGCCTTCTGGCGCGCGACGCGCCGCCGCTGTGGAGCCCGGCCGCGTACGCTGCGCCTACCGAGCCGCTGGTCGGCGGGAACCGCCTGCGCGCGAGCTTCCTCGAGGCGATCGACGAGCTGGTCGAGTTCGCGCGCCTCGACTCCGGGCGCTTCGTGATCCAGGCCGTGGTGTTCGTGCTCGTGCTCGGCGGGCTGATGATCGGCCGGCCGCGCATCGACGCGACGTCGGCCGACGATCCCACGCTCTCGGCGACCGCGCGCATCTTCGCGCGGCCGATCTCGGCGGCGATCGTGGTGTCGACGGTCGCCATGCAGCTCGTCGCGCGTCAGGCGCCCGCCGTCGCGCTCGACGCCGAGGCGCTGATCCTGATCGTGCCGCTGCTGCGCATCCTGCCGAAGGAGCTCTACGACGCGCTGCGCTCCGGCATCCTCGCCCTCGCGGTCCTGTTCGCGCTGGGCACGCTGCGCTCGTTCGTCGGGGGGGACGCCGGGCTCGAGCGCTTCCGGCTCCTGGCCGAGTCGCTGGGCGGCGTCGCGCTCTTCCTGTGGCTGCTCCGCCCCGCGAACCTGGCGCAGTTCAACGCGATCGGACGCTGGTCGGGGATGGTGGGACCGGTCCTGCGCACCGGGCTCGTGCTGCTCGTGGTCGCGGTGATTGCGAACGGAGTGGGAATGCTCTCGGCCGCGCGCCTGCTCGCGCGCGGGACGCTCTCGTCGAGCTACGCCGCGGTCGCGGCGTTCGCGCTCGCGCGCATCGCTGCGGGCGCGGTGACCGCGCTCTTGCGCAGCGATGCGGCGCGACGGCTCCGACTCGTGCGCGACCACGGCGCGCTGCTGCGACGCCGGACGCTCGTCGGCCTGACGTGGATCGCGCTCGGGAGCTGGGTCGTCGCCACGCTGCGCTTCTTCCGCATCGCCGACGACGTCCTGGGCGCCGTGCGCGCCGTCGTCTCGGCGAAGCTCGAGCTCGGCACCGTCGCGCTCTCGCTCGGCGACGTGGTCGCGTTCTTCTTCACGATCTGGCTCGCCTTCACGATCTCGCGCTTTCTGCGCTTCGTCCTGGAAGAGGACGTGCTGCCGCGGGTTTCGCTGCCGCGCGGCGTGCCCGCCGCGATCTCCACGGGTGTGCACTACACCCTCTTGCTGGTCGGGTTCATCCTCGCGATCGGCGCCGCCGGCATCGACCTGTCGCGCTTCTCGCTGCTCGCGGGCGCGTTCGGCGTCGGCATCGGCTTCGGCCTGCAGAACGTGGTGAACAACTTCGTCTCGGGCCTGATCCTGCTCTTCGAGCGCCCGATCCAGGTGAGCGACGTGGTGCAGATCGGCGAGGTGATGGGAGAGGTGCGGCGGATCGGCATCCGCTCCAGCACTGTACGCACCTTCACCGGCGCCGAGGTCATCGTCCCCAATGCCGATCTCATCGCCGAGCGGGTCACGAACTGGACCCTCTCCGACTCCACGCGGCGCATCGAGATCCCCGTGGGCGTGGCCTACGGCAGTGATCCGCGGCGCGTCGTCGAGGTCATGACGGAGGTGGCGCGGAAGCACGGCGACGTGCTGGCCTTCCCGTCGCCGATGGCGATCTTCGTGCAGTTCGGGGATTCGTCCATCGACTTCGAGCTTCGTGCGTGGGTGGCCGACGGCACGCGCTGGCCGACGACCCGGACCGAGGTCGCGGTGAACCTCTTCGAGGCCCTCCGGGAGGCGGGCATCCAGATCCCCTTCCCGCAGCGGGAGGTCCGCATGCTCGGGGGCTGAAGCCGGGCGACCCTTGCACCGATGCATCCGGTAGGATCCAGCCGTCCGGAACCGAAGAGGGGGGAATCGTGATGCACGCCCTACGCGCCTGCGCGCTGGCCTCCGTCCTCGCGCTGGCTTCGGCAGCGCTGGCGCCGGGCGCTGCGCTGGCCTCGCCCGACACCCTGCGCATGGCCACGGAGAATCTCGTCGAGGGCCCCGTGGACATGGTCCTCGCCCCCGTCACCGCAGGCCGCGTCCTCGTCCACAACGCCGACGAGGTGGGTCTCGACCCCGTGGGTGGGCCGGCCTACGGCGTCCTCGGCAGCGTCGGCATGACGGTGCTCCACGTGAGCTGGGGCCTGCTGCGAACCCTCTCCGGCGCGGTGCTGCTGGTTCCGGGGGTGCTGCTCTTCCCCTTCGAGGGCGTGGACGTGCCCGAGGAGGCCAACGTCTTCCAGCACGGTGAGGCCCTGGTGGAGGCCGAAAACCCCCTGGCCGAGGACCCCCCGGAGCTGAAGTGGATCCCGCCGGCGACCCCGGCCACCATCGATGCCAAGCTGGGCATCGAGGTGCCCTATTCGCGGTATCCCGAGACCCGGGACGTGGGC
>CAZMKX010000573.1:0-3076 GCA_964566375.1 uncultured Myxococcales bacterium | reverse complement strand
CGTGGGGTGGAACGGGGCCAGGAAGATCCCGAAGCGAAGCGGGGCACGGCTCATGCGTGGGCTCCTCGGCGCCGGGTGCGGCGCGAGCCTCATCGTGCCACAGCCCCGGGGGGTCGCGTATGATCGGCGGATCGTGTTGCTCGCCAAGCCCCGCATCGACGTCGGACTCCACACCAACCAGCGCGAGGCGATGCTGGCGTTCTGGCAGAAGGACGTCGGCCTGCCGTACGAGGAGATGCTGCCGATGGGCCGCGGCCTGCAGCAGCACCGCCACGGCCTGAACGGCTCGGTGATGAAGATCAACCACGCGCGCGACCCGCTCGGCGTCGAGCCGGCGTGCGGCTACCGCGAGCTGTGGATCGCGCGCGCGGGTCTGGCCGAGCCGCGCCGGCTCGTCGACCCGGACGGCAACGTCGTGGTGCTCGTCCCGCCCGGACACGAAGGCGTGTCGGCGATCGCGGTCCGGCTCGCCGTGCGCGACGAGGCGGCCTTCCACGACTTCTACGGGCGCGCGCTCGCGCTCGAGCCGGCCGGCCCGCGCGCCTACCGCTGCGGCGACTCGCTGCTGCGCTTCGCGCACGATCCGAGCGCCGTCGCTGCCGGCCGCATGACCGCAACCGGCTATCGCTACATCACCGTGCAGGTGTTCGACGTCGACGCGGAGCACGCGGGCATCCTCGCGCGCGGCGGAATCGAGGGCGCGCCGCCGCGCACGCTCGGCTCGGTGGCGCGCATCTCGTTCGTGCGCGACCCCGACGGCAACTGGATCGAGATCTCGCAGCGCGCGTCGCTGACGGGACCGTTGCCCGGCGCAACCGACACCCGTTGACGCGAGCTCAGCGGTTCGGCCGGATCTCGAGCTGCTTCTGCAGCTCGAGTGTGCGCTCGCGCTTCACGCGTGCACGCTCCGCGAGCTCGGTCTCGATCGCGCGCACCTCGAGCAGCCGGCGCAGGCGAGCGAGCTTCTCGGGATCGGGCAGGGTCTTCTCGAACGTGACCCAACGCGTCACCGAGAGCGTCGCGCCGTTCTCGGCCTGCGCCGAGAAGCGGATCTCGTTCCGGCCGAGCGCGAGCGGCGCGAAGCCGTCGAAGGTCCCGTCCGGAAAGAGTCGCACTGCGCGGCCGGCCTCGCGCGTCGTGGCGTTCTCGAGCGTCACGCGCGCGATCCGGGTCCAGCTCATGTAGGGGACGAACTCGACGATGTCGGCCGGAGCGTCCAGCACGACCAGGTCGCCGCCGTTCGCCGCGACGATTTCCTCGAACTGCGCGTGACCCTGCGCCGCGGCCGGGCCGAGCGCGAAGGCGGAGATCCGCGCGCCCGCGCGCGCGGCGTTGCGCGCCGCGTGGACCGAGGTCGCGAGCGCGGCCGCGGGCGGGTCCGGCGCGGTCGGGATGCCGTCCGAGAGCAGCAGGATCTGACGCTGCCGCCGCTCGGCGGGATTCTCCGGGCGCGGACCAAACGCGACGATCGCCTCTTCGATCGCGCCGTACATGTACGTGCCGCCCTTCGGCTCGGGGGGGATGGCGTCGAGCGCGGCCAGCAGCTCCGCTTTCGAGCTGCCCAGCGGCGCCTCGAGCTTCGCGTTCGAGCCGAAGCTGACCAGGCCCATGCGCGTCGTCTCGGGATCGAGCCGCTCGATCAGGCGCCTCGCCGCGAGCAGCTCCGCGGACACCACCGTGTCGCCGAAATCCGACGTCCACAGCACCGGGTGCTCGCTCTGCTCGCCGGGGAAGTTGCGGCCCACCAGCCCGTCGCCGTCGACGTCCACGCCGCTCGCGCGGAACGTGCTCGCGGAGCGGTCGAGCACGATCATCACGTCGTGCTTGCCGCGCAGCCCCGTGCCGGCCCAGCCGCGCACCTCGAGCAGGCCCATCGGCTCGCGCACCAGATCGCCGCTCCGGGGCGCGTCGACCTCCAGGTAGACACGCTCCGCCCGCACCGACCCGGCGAGCAAAGACAGAATCATCGGGAGTAAGATCGCGGGAACACGGCGCGGCACGCGCAGGAGGATGGCTGTGAAGTTCACCTGGTTCCACCTGATGCCCTGGCCCCATCTGCCCGCGGACTTCCGCGAGAAGCACCGCTCGGTGTGGGTCGACATCGACAGCCGCCTGTACGATCCGGCGGAAGGCAACCGCCTGTACCACGAATACATGGGTCAGCTCGAATACGCCGACGCGATGGGCTTCGACGCGATGGGCATCAACGAGCACCACCAGAACGCCTACGGCATGATGCCCTCGCCGAACATCATCGCGGCTTCTCTCGCCCGCCGCACCTCCCGCTCGGCGATCGCGGTGATCGGCAACTCGATCGCGCTGTACAACCCGCCGATCCGCGTGGCCGAGGAATTCGCCATGCTCGACGTGATCTCGGGCGGGCGCCTGCTCGCCGGCTTCCCGGTAGGCACGCCGATGGATACGAACTTCTGCTACGGGCAGATCCCGGCGCTCACGCGCGACAAGTACTACGAGGCGCACGAGCTGATCATGCGCGCCTGGCACGAGCCCGAGCCATTCGCGTTCGACGGAAAGTATACGCAGCTGCGCTACGTGAACTGCTGGCCGCGCCCGATCCAGAAGCCGAATCCGCCGATCTTCATTCCCGGCGGCGGCTCGATCGAGACCTGGGATTTCTGCGTCGAGAACGACTACAACTACTCCTACCTTTCCTACGGCGGGTACAAGGCCGGCAAGGCGCTGCTCGACGGCTACTGGGAGCGCGTCGCCGCGTCGGGCAAGGACGAGTCGCCCTACCGCGCGGCCTTTGCGCAGGTGATCTGCGTGGCCGACACGGACGCGGAGGCCGAGCGGCTGTACGCGGAGCACGTGCTGTACTTCTACAACCGCTGTCTGCACATCGGGCTCGGCTTCGCCGATCCTCCCGGCTACCGCACCGTGAAGACGATCCAGTCGGGCAAGCTCAACCAGTTCCGCGCCGAGAACCAGCAGATCTACACCAACCTGACGTGGAAGGATCTCGTCGACGGTGGCTTCGTGATCGCGGGCTCGCCCGCGACCGTGCGCGAGCGCATGGAGGAGATGATCAAGAGCCTGCGCCTCGGCTCGCTCTTCC
>CAZMKX010000572.1:0-3078 GCA_964566375.1 uncultured Myxococcales bacterium | reverse complement strand
TACTTCCTGTACTGGAACACCAACAAGCGTTCGGTCGCGATCGACCTCGAGAAGCCCGAGGGGCGCGCGCTCTTCTGGCGCATCCTCCCGCACTACGACGTGTTCATCGAGAACTACGGGCCGGGCGTGATCGAGAAGCTCGGCTTCGACTACGAGACGGTGCACGCGAAGAATCCGGCGCTGATCTACGCGCGCATCAAGGGCTTCGGCGCCGACGGACCGTATGCGGGCTACAAGTGCTTCGACATGGTCGCGCAGGCGATGGCCGGTGCGTTCTCGGTGACGGGGCTGCCCGGCGGCCCGCCGATGTGTCCCGGCCCGACGATGGGCGACTCGGGCACCGGCACGCAGGCGGCGCTCGCGATCGTGGCGGCGTACGTGCAGCGGCTCCGCACGGGCCTCGGCCAGCTCGTCGAGCTCTCGATGCAGGAAGCGATGACGTACTACATGCGCACGCGGCTCGCGAACGGCGCCGCCTTCGGCCAGGCCGTCGCGCCGCGCGTGGGGAACGGCGACGGGCCGATGCTGAATCTGTATCCGTGCGCGCCGGGCGGCGCGAACGACTACGTCTATCTGGTCGTCGCGACGCCGCGCATGTGGGAGCAGCTCTGCACGGCGATGGGCCGTCCCGAGCTCGCGAAGGATCCGCGCTTTGCCGGCTGGATCGCGCGGCACGAGAACGGCGCGGCGTGCTTCGAAGAGATCGCGCGCTGGACGCGCACGCTCGACAAGCACGAGGTCCTGCGCCGTCTCGCGGGCGCGGGCGTACCCTGCGGCGCGGTGCTCGACTCGCGCGACCTGTTCAGCGACCCGCATCTGATCGCGCGCGACTTCGTGAAGGAGCTCGAGCACGAGAAGCTCGGCAGCGTGCAGCATCTGGGCAACCCGTTGCGGCTCTCGGCGAGCCGGGTCGAGATGCGCGCCGCGCCCGTGCTGGGCAAGCACACGGCGGAGGTGCTGCGCGAGGATCTGGGCCTGGCCGACACGGAGCTGCGTCACCTGATGGAGTCCGGCGTGATCGCCGGCGCGGAGGATTCCTGATGCCGGAGATCACGGGCGCGCGGGTCATCGCGCAGAGTCTGAAAGAGCAGGGGGTGGGCGCGATCTTCGGCGTGGTCGGCTTCCCCGTGGTGCCGATCGCGATCGCGGCTCAGAAGGCGGGCGTTCCGTACTACGGGTTCCGCAACGAGCAGTCGGCGAGCTATGCGGCGGGCGCATACGGCTACCTGACCGGACGTCCGGGCGCGTGTCTCGCGGTCTCGGGGCCGGGCATGATCCACGCCATCGCGGGTCTCGCGAACGCCCAGGCGAACTGCTGGCCGATGCTCCTGATCGGCGGCGCGAACGACTCGTTCCAGAACGGGATGGGCGCGTTCCAGGAATGCCCGCAGGTCGAGGCCGCGCGTCCGTTCACGAAGTACGCGGCGCGCCCCGACTCGATCGAGCGGCTGCCGTACTTCGTCGAGCAGGCGGTGCGCGCGTCTCTCCACGGCCGACCCGGCGCGGTGTACCTCGACATCCCGAACGACCAGATCGTCGGTGAGCGCGAGGAGGCGGCGATCGGCTGGCGCGCGCGCGCGTCCGATCCCCCGCGGCCGCAGGCCGATCCGGCGGCGGTGTCGCGCGCGCTCGAGGCGCTGCGCGGAGCGCAGAGACCGCTGGTGATCGTCGGCAAGGGCTGCGCCTGGTCGCGCGCCGAGAACGAGGTGCGCGCGTTCCTCGAGCGCACGCAGCTGCCGTTCCTGGCCACGCCGATGGGGAAGGGCGTCGTGCCCGACGACCACGCGCTCTCGGTCGCGCCGGCGCGGAGCTTCGTTCTGCAACAGGCCGACGTCGTGCTCCTGCTCGGCGCGCGGCTCAACTGGATCCTGCACTTCGGCCTGCCGCCGCGTTTCGCGAAGGGCGTGCGCGTGCTTCAGCTCGACATCGACGCCGACGAGATCGGCCGCAACGTCCCGGCCGAGGTCGCCCTCGTCGGCGACGCCAAGGCCGTCGTCGCGCAGCTCGACGCCGAGGCCGCGCGCGCGGGCTGGCGCTACCCGATCGAGACGCCGTGGCGCGTGACGCTCGGGCAGGAGGTCGCGAAGAACGAGGCGAGCGTCGCACCGATGCTCGCGGACGACACCGTGCCGATGAACTACTTCCGCGTGCTGCGCGAGATCCGCGAGCAGGTTCCGCGCGACGCGATCATCTGCTCGGAAGGCGCGAACACGATGGACATCGGCCGCACGGTGCTGCCGAACGTCTCGCCGCGCCACCGGCTCGACGCCGGCACCTTCGGCACGATGGGCGTCGGCGTCGGCTTCGCGATCGCCGCCGCCGTCGCGCACCCCGAGAAGAAGGTCGTCGCGGTGGAGGGCGACAGCGCGTTCGGCTTCAGCGGCATGGAGGTCGAGACCGCCTGCCGCTATCGCCTGCCGATCACGTTCATCATCCTGAACAACAACGGCATCGGCGGCGGCGTCGACGAGTTCGACCCCGACAACGTACCGGTTTCGGTGTACACGCCGCGCGCCCGCTACGAGAAGCTGGCCGAGGCCTTCGGCGGGCGCGGCTTCTTCGTCACGACGCCCGCCGAGCTCGGCCCGGCGTTGAAGGAAGCGCTCGCCGATCCGCGCCCCACGATCGTGAACGTGATGTTGAACCCGCGCGCAGACCGCAAGCCGCAGAAGTTCGGCTGGCTCACGCGATGAAGGCGATCGTCGTCTCGCGGACCGGCGGCCCCGAAGTCCTCGAGCTCGCGGACCACGACCCCGGCGCGCCGGGGCCGGGGCAGGTGCGCGTACGCGTCGGCGCGGCGGGCGTGAACTACATCGACGTCTACTTCCGCACGGGTCTCTACCCGCGGCCGCTCCCGTTCGTCGCGGGGCTCGAGGGCGCGGGCGTGATCGAGTCGGTCGGTCCGGGCGTCGCGTCGCTCGCGGTCGGAGATCGCGTGGCGTGGGCGTCGGCGCCCGGCTCGTACGCGCAGGCCGTGGTCGCGCCCGCGGACCGCGTCGTGCGCGTGCCGGCCGGGATTCGCGACGACGTCGCGGCCGCCGCGATGCTGCAGGGCATGACCGCGCACTACCTGTGCCG
>CAZMKX010000571.1:0-3085 GCA_964566375.1 uncultured Myxococcales bacterium | reverse complement strand
CGCGCACGATCGGCGCGTCGCGATTCTGCGCGAGCGACAGGCAGTTGAACCAGGCGTGGACGCGAATCCCGCGTGCGTGCGCTCGTGCGATCAGGTCGCGGAGCGGCTCGGGACCGGCAGGATCCGCGTCGCGCAGCGCGCGATACGGCGCGTCGTCGGCGTGCGTCGACGGGAACCAGCTGCGACCGCCGCGGTGGACCTGGACGAAGAGGTCGCTCACGCCGAGCGCGTCCGCGCGCTCGATCAGGCGCGCGATCTTCGCGGGCGACTCGAGCGTGCGCTCGCTGCCCTCGGCCAGGACCCACAAGCCGAGCGCCGCGGGCGGAGAGCTCCCCGCTTCGGGCTTGGGCGCAGGCGTCGCGTGCTCCTCCCGTGAACAGGCGATGACGAGCAGCGCAACCAGCGACGCGCGGAGTAGGGCGGCCATCCGGAGGCCGAACGTAGCAGAGGGCAAGCCCGGCGCCGTTCTCGCTCCGCGCCGGTCCGCCGGTTAGATTCCTGACCCCGCATGAGCGCCCGCGTGACGAAACCGCTCGCTGTCCTTCGTGTCTGCGCGCTCGCCGCGATGCTCGCGCTTGCGCTCACGGCGCGTGGCCAGGACGAGACGCCGCCGCTGGTCGCGACGCTTCGCGAGGCGAGCGCGCTGCGCGAAGCGGGCAGCTACGCGGCGGCTGCGGAGCGCCTCGCGGCACTCGACGGCAGCGAGCTCGCCGCCGCGGCCGGTCTGATCCGGACGCGACTCCTGCTCTCGGACAACAAGCCCGAGGAGGCGGCGCAGAGCGCGCAGGCCGCGCTCGCGCTCGACCCGCCCACAGAGCTCCGAGCGAACCTGTACGCCGAGCTCGCGCGCACGAGCTTCGAGCGCGGGGATCTCGAAGCGGCTGCGACGGCGCAGACGCGCGCGTGGGAGGCGACGCTGGACTCCGAGTACGCCGCGACGCTGATGCTCGAGCTCGCGCAGGCCTACGAGCGGAACGAGCGAGCGGCCGACGCGCTCGCGCTCTACGACCGGATCTGGCGGGCCTACCCGCTCGCGCCGTCGGCCGAGGAAGCCTGGACGCGCACGCGCGAGCTCGGCCCGAAGCTCGGCGCGCCGGCGCCGTCTTCGGCCGCGCTGATCGCGCGCGCGGACCGCCTGCGCGAGCGCTTTCGCTGCGACCTCGCGCTTCCACTCTACGAGACGGTGCTCGGGCGACCCGAGACCCCGGGCCCCGAGAAGGCGCGGCTCGAGCGCGCGCGCGCGGGCTGCCTGTTCGAGCGCCGTCGCTACCCCGAGGCGCTCGAGGCGTATCGCGCGATCGCCGCGCGTGCGCCGTCCGACACCGACACCCAGATCCTGATCGGCCGCTCGCTCGCGCGCTCGGGCGACCGCAAGGGCGCGATCGCGGCGTTCGAGAAGCTCACCCGGTCGAAGGATCCGCTCACGCGCGCGCGCGCGCGGTCCTTCCTCGCGATCGTCGTCGAGGACAGCGACCCTCCGCGCGCGCTCGAGCTCCTGCGCAAGGTCGAGAAGCAGTCCGCCGACCCCGCGCTCGCCGCGCAGGCGCGCTGGTCGCTGGCGTGGGCCGACGTGCGCGCGGGCAACGACGAGGCGGCGCTCGCGCGGCTCGATCTGCTCGCGGACGGACCGATCAGCGACATCGAGATCCAGCGCGCGCGCTACTGGCGCGGCGTGGTGCGCGCCCGCTCGCCGAACGCGCTCTCGAAGGAGGCCGGCGAGGTCCAGCTCCGCGCGCTCGCCGCGGACGTTCCGCTCTCGTACTACGGCGCGCTGGCCGCGGAGCGCGTGGGCGCGCAGGGCATCGACAAGAAGCTGCTCGGCCCGCGGCTCGCCGAGACCGATCCCGCGCCTCTGCGCCGCGCACGCTGGCTCGTCGACGGGGGATTTCCCGAGGTCGCGCAGGACGAGCTGGTGAGCTTCGGCGACGAGGCGCGCGTCACGCGCGAGCAGCGGATCGCGCTCGCCCGGCTCTTCTACCAGACCGGCGACCCGCACCGCGCGCAGCAGCTGATCCAGAACGGCTTCGGCTCGGCGCTGGAGCAGGGGATCGATCCGACCTGGCGCGACGCCTGGGAGCTGGCCTGGCCGCGCGCGTTCCGGGACGACGTGAACGCCGCTCAGCGCGAGCTGCAGTTCGACCCGCCGCTGGTCTGGGCGGTCATGCGCGAGGAAAGCGAGTTTCGCCCCGAGGTCGGCTCGCCCGCCGGAGCGCTCGGCCTGATGCAGATCATCCCACCCACGGGCGACCGCATCGCGGCTGCGCTCGGCGTCACGGGCTTCGAGCCGGTGAAGCTCTACGACCCGGCCGTGAACATCCGCTTCGGCACCTGGTACCTGCGCTCGCTGGTCGAGCGTTTCGCGGGCTCGCGGCCGCTGGCGATCGCGTCGTACAACGCCGGTCCGGAGGCCGTCACGCGCTGGCTGGGCCGCGACGGCGATCTGCCGCCGGACGAGTTCGTCGACTCGGTCCCGTACGGCGAGACGCGGCGCTACCTGCGGCGGGTCCTGCGCTCGTACCAGATGTACCGGCTTCTCTATCCCGAGGCGCCGCCTCCCGAGCCCGTCACTCAAACACCGCAGGAGCCCGGCCGATAGCGGGCGCATGTTCAAGGCGTTCCTGGCACTGATCCTGGGGATGGCCGTGCTCGCCGGCGGCGCGTTCTACAACTACTCGCGCAACGCCGGCCTCGAGGCCGATCTGCACAAGCCGCGACCCTACGCGACGCTCTCGACGCCGGACGTCGCGGCGCTCGTCGCGGCCTACGAGCAGGAGCTCGCGCGCCTCAAGGGATCGGTCGCAAAGGCGCCGGGCGGCGAAGGCGTGATCGACCGCTTCGACTCGAGCGACGTCGGCGGCAAGGCCAAGGGCTTCGCGAGCTTCCAGCGCGAGAACGAGCGTTGGAAGAACCAGCGCGGGCGGGTCTTCGAGCAGGAGAAGACGCTGGCCGACGCGCGCTTCGAGAAATCGATCCGCGACCGCCGCCTCGACGATCCGATGCACCGGATCTGGCTGCGCCTGACGACCTTCTAGTCCTCGTCCTCGTCGACGACCGGCTCGTCGTCCGGCTCCTCGATCTCGGGCGT
>CAZMKX010000570.1:0-3085 GCA_964566375.1 uncultured Myxococcales bacterium | reverse complement strand
GCCTACACCGCAGAGGATCAACAGATCCGGACTCGGCGCGTTCTTGAAGTCGGCGCGCTCCGGCTGGCCTAGCCAGACCTCCCCCAGCGACTCGAGGTGATGAGCCAGCGTCGCCCGCAGCGAGGAGTTTTCCGAGACGATCCAGATCGCAGCCACAGCTCTGCCTTCGGGCGCGAGGGGCGCCCACGCGTGCGAGCTTACACGAACCGTGGGGAGGCTCCCTCGCTCGACGGAGCGCGATTCCCCTCGCCGGCTGCGGCTATACTGCGCGGATATGCGCCCGAACGGACTCCTTCTGCTGATCTGCTGCGCAATGCTTGCCGGCGCGGCTCCGGCCCGCGCCGACGACCTGGCCAACCTCGATCTCAGCGGCGAGTGGTACGTGCTGCTGCACTACAAGGACGCCAGCTCCGAGGACAAGTCGCTGACCAAGTTCAAGGATTTCGCCTGGTCCATCCGGCAGGCGAAGGACAAGCTCGAGATCGACGAGTACCCGTACGTGATCTTCGACGAGGGCAGCGAGGAGATCCGGCGCGCGGCGATGCGCGGTCACAAGCCCTGGGAGCCCGAAGGCCTCGTGCTCGACGGAGTGAAAGAGCACGTCGACGTGTCGACGCGCGCCATGCGCTCGAAGGAGCTCACCGGCACGACCGCAACCGGAATGAAGTCCGCGCAGCCTTCTGCCTCGGGTGCGGCGAACACGATGAGCTTCGTGCGGAACTGGGACATCACCTGGTCGCCCGCGCTCGTGAAGATCACCATCCTCGACTCGCTCTCGGGCGGTAGTGGCGGGCTCGGCGACATGGAGGAAGCGTCGGTGTTCGAGATCGTGGAGCGGCCGTCGCCGGAAGAGCTGCGCGGGAGCTGGAGCGAGGGCAACAAGTCCGGCAGCCTGCGCATGATCCGTGCGAAGGAGCGGCGGGTGCTGAAATAGCCGCGCCGGAACCACTCGCGCGGATCCGCAACGCCCGGCCGGAGGACCACGCGCAGGTACTCGCGCACTGGCTCGCGCTGGTAGAGCACCACCAACGGCTCGCGCCGGACTACCCGATCGTCGCCGGCATTCGCGAGGTGATTTCGAGCGAGATCCGGCGCGGCGCGTCGCGGGACAACTGCAGGCTCTTCGTCGCGGAGCGCGAAGTCGGCGTAGTCGGGTTCCTGTTTGCCGAGATCGAGCCGGGCACCGGGCCGGCTGGCGAGCCGGGCACGGCCTGGGTGCACGAGCTCTGGGTGGAGCCGGACCAGCGCAAGCGCGGCATCGCCGCGCAGCTGCTTGCCGAGAGCGACGCGTTCTTCCGCGCGCGCGGCGTGCGCCGGGTCTCGGTGCGCGTCGAGAGCAGCAACCGGGCCGGCCTCGAGTTCTGGTCGCGGCTCGGCTTCGGCGAGCGCGCGAGGATCCTCGAGCGCGTCCCTTAAAATGCCCCGGGCGACCTGCTAACGTGCGCCCCGATGCACCCCCTCGCTGACGAACTCAATCAGAAGATCCGCGCCGAGAGCCGCGTCACCTACGAGCTGCTGTCCGAGCGCGGTCGAAAGCTCTATTTCCCCAAGGGGATCCTCTCCCAGTCGGCCGAGGCGAAGGAGAAGGCCCACCGCTTCAATGCGACGATCGGCGAGGCCACCGAAGGCAACGGCCCGATGGCGCTCGCCTCGGTCCTGTCTCACGTGAAGGACATCTCTCCTGCGGACGCGCTGCGCTACGCGCCCGCTCCGGGCCGGCCGGATCTGCGGCAAGCCTGGAAGCAGAAGCTCCTCGCCGAGAACCCGACGCTGCGCGGCCGCATCCTCAGCCTGCCGATCGTGACGCACGCGATCACGCACGGCCTCGCGCTCGTCGGCGACCTCTTCGTCGACCCGGGCGACCGCGTGCTGATTCCCGACATGCTCTGGGACAACTACGCGCTGAACTTCGAGACGCGTCTCGGCGGCGTGGTCGAGACGTTTCCGACGTACGACGGCCAGCGGTTCAACGTGCCCGCCATGCGCAAGGCGCTGCTCGCCGGACCCGCGAAGCAGATCCTGGTATTGAACTTCCCGAACAACCCCACGGGCTACATGCCCAGCCCCGGCGAGGTCGCCGAGATGCGCGAGGCCGTGCTCGCGGCCGCGAACGCGGGCAAGAAGCTCGTCGTGGTCTGCGACGACGCCTACTTCGGGCTGTTCTTCGACGACGGTGCGATCCAGGAGTCGCCGTTCGGCGCGCTCTCGAACCTGCACGACAACGTGCTCAGCGTGAAGCTCGACGGCGCGACCAAGGAGCTATTCGTCTGGGGCCTGCGCTGCGGATTCCTGACGATTGCCCCGCCGCTTGGCGGAAACGCCGAGGTCGTGCTCGGCGCGCTCGAGCGGAAGCTGATGGGCGCGATCCGCGCGGGGATCTCGAACTGCGCGTCGCTCTCGCAGGCCATCGTGCTGGCCGCGCTGAAGTCGCCGGCACTCCCGGCCGAGCGGCGCGAGAAGCTCGAGATCCTGAAGGCGCGCGCGGTGCGCGTGCGCGAGGTCGTCTACCGCGACAAGTACCGCGCACTCTGGGACGTGTACCCGTTCAATGCCGGCTACTTCATGTGCATTCGCGTGAAGGGACCCGACGCCGAGAAGCTTCGCCTGCACCTGCTCGAGAAGTACGGCGTGGGCGTGATCGCGATGGGCAAGACCGACATCCGCGTCGCGTTCTCGTGTCTCGAGCTCGAGCAGATCGAGCCGCTCTTCGAGTGCGTCGCCGACGCGATCAACGACCTGAAGTCCGCTTAGCCTGCCTCGAGCTCCGAGGCGAGCGCCTCGCCCGCCTCCAGAAGCGTCTCGCACGCGCCCGGCGCGAGCAGGCTCTGCAACACTTCGTAGTGACACTCGGCGTCGGGATGCGACAGGTCCGACGCGTGTGGCAGGTAGCGAAGCCAGCCGTTTGCGATCCCGATCACGGCGCCGAGCTGCGGGTGGCCGATACGTTCTCGCCAGTCGAGCCCGACGTTCGTCGTCGGCTCGAGTGGCAGGCCGAGGAGGACGGCGCGACCGATGCGAAGCACCTGCACTTCCACGTCAAGCGATCGGCGCTTCCCGACGAAGAATGGGGAAGTCTTGTCGCGGA
>CAZMKX010000569.1:0-3095 GCA_964566375.1 uncultured Myxococcales bacterium | reverse complement strand
ACCGGCACGCTCGGCTACCAGCTGACCGACAACCTGCTGGCGCGCTTCGAGGTCCGCTACGACGACCTCGACGCCGACAGCCAGTCGGACGTCAATTCGTTCTTCCCGCAGGGCGGGGAGAACAACGGGTCGCACCGCGATCTCCAGTACATCGCCAACGTCGCCTACGTGTTCGACTAGCGGGGGGCCGCAGAGTCGTCTGCGCAGGGTCTGGGCAGCCGTGCCCAGGCTCTGCGCAGCGGCTCGCCCGGGAACCGCCCTGCACGGGCGTCGCGCGCGCCAGCGTGTGGTATAAGGCTTGCTAAACGCGCCCCTAGAAAGAGGTCGGGATCGATGCAGAAAGTCGAAGCGATCATCAAGCCGTTCAAGCTGGACGAGGTGAAGGAAGCGCTGAATGCGATCGGCATTCAGGGCATCACCGTGTCCGAGGTGAAGGGATTCGGCAGACAGAAAGGGCACACGGAGCTCTACCGCGGCGCCGAGTACGTCGTGGACTTCCTGCCCAAGATCAAGCTCGAGATCGTCGTGCCGGACGACCTCGTCGCGAAGGTGGTCGAAGCGATCAAGAGCGCGGCGAACACCGGTCGCATCGGTGACGGAAAGATCTTCGTACTGCCCGTGATCGAAGCCGTGCGGATCCGCACCGGAGATCGCGGCGAGGACGCGATCTAGCTCGGCTGGATCGCCACAGAGAGGAAAGAATGCACAAGGACCGAACCCCCAAGGAAGTTCTCGCCTACGCAAAGAGCGAGGGCGTGAAGATGGTCGACCTGAAGTTCGTGGACTTCGTCGGCCAGTGGCAGCACAAGTCGCACCCGCTGCACGAGTTCGACGAGGGCACGTTCACCGACGGCCTGGGCTTCGACGGCTCGAGCATCCGCGGCTGGCGCAGCATCGACAACAGCGACATGCTGCAGGTGCCGGACGCGCGCACGGCGTTCATCGATCCGTTCTGCGATCACCCGACGCTCTCGCTGATCTGCAACATCCTCGATCCGATCACGCGCGAGCCGTACAACCGCGACCCGCGCCAGATCGCGCAGAAGGCCGCCAGCTACCTGAAGCTGACGGGCATCGCAGACACCGCGTACATGGGTCCCGAGGCCGAGTTCTTCATCCTCGACGACGTGCGCTTCTCGACCGGGACGAACGAGGGCTACTACTTCGTCGACTCGATCGAGGGCAAGTGGAACAGCGGCCGCGACGAGGGGCCGAACCTCGGCTACAAGCCGCGCTACAAGGAAGGCTACTTCCCGGTCTCGCCGACCGACTCCCAGCAGAACATCCGCACCGAGATGGTCCTGCAGATGGAGGAGCTCGGCATCCAGGTCGAGACGCACCACCACGAGGTGGCCACCGCGGGTCAGGCCGAGATCGACATGCGCTTCGGTCCGATCGTCGACATGGCCGACCAGCTGATGGTCTACAAGTACGTCTGCAAGAACGTGGCGAAGAACGCCGGCAAGGTGGTCACGTTCATGCCGAAGCCGCTCTTCGGAGACAACGGCTCGGGCATGCACACGCACCAGTCGCTCTGGAAGGACGGCAAGCCGCTCTTCGCGGGCAACGAGTACGCGGGCCTGTCGAAGATGTGCCTGTACTACATCGGCGGCGTGCTGAAGCACGCGAAGGCTCTCGCCGCGTTCACGAACCCGACCACGAACTCGTACAAGCGGCTCGTGCCGGGCTTCGAGGCGCCGGTGAACCTGGCCTACTCGAGCCGCAACCGCTCCGCGTCGATCCGGATTCCGATGTACTCGGCGTCGCCGAAGGCGAAGCGCATCGAGGTGCGCTTCCCCGACCCGACCTGCAATCCGTACCTCGCCTTCGCGGCGATGCTGATGGCGGGCCTCGACGGGATCGAGAACAAGATCGATCCGGGCGAGCCGCTCGACAAGAACATCTACGCGCTCTCCAAGGCCGAGCTCGCGAAGGTGCCGACCATGCCGCACAGCCTGACGGACGCGCTCAACAACCTCGAGGAGGACCACGAGTTCCTGCTCAAGGGGGACGTCTTCTCGCAGGATGCGATCGAGGCCTGGGTCGAGTACAAGCGCGAGGCCGAGGTGGCGCCCATGGCGCTGCGCCCGACGCCGCACGAGTTCGAGCTGTACTTCGACATGTGACGAGCGGCCGAAGGCTCGTGAACCTCGAACGGCCCGGTCGAGCGCTCGACCGGGCCGTTCTGTCTCCGGCGCTTCTCGCGGCGGGCTGCACGGCGACGGTGCGCGAGGTCCCGGCCGGCTTCGCGCAACCCGCGTGGCCGCGGAGAGTGTCGTGGTCGGTCGCCTCAAGGAGGTCGACTCCGCCGGCGATCCGGCGGCCTTCCATCGTCTCGTCGGTCCCGTGCTCGCCGTCCGGATCGACGAGTCCTTCCGGGATCGGTCCGAGATCGCGCTCGCGGGACCGCTCGCGGACTTCTCCGCGGCGCTGCCCGCCGGCAGCTACCGCTGGCGCAGCCCGTGCCAGGATGAACGCGTCGCGTTCACGGTCTTCCCGGGCGAGGTCACCCACGTCGGCACGTTGCGCATCTTGCGCGGATCGGCGCTCGGCGGCCGCGTGACCTTCCACCAAGACTACGAGTACTGCCTGCCAGTCTTCGACCCTGAACCGAGCTGAGCTCAGGCTGCGCGCATTCCCGGCGCTTCGTGTCCGCTCGCGACGACGTAATCCGCGTAGCCCGCACCGTAGACGCGCGGAGGTGCGCCGCGCTCCAGCTCGAGCACGCGATTCGACAGCGCGGACAGGAAGTGGCGGTCGTGCGAGACCATGAGCAGCGTGCCCTCGAAGTCGCCGAGCGCGCGGATCAGCATCTCCTTCGTCGCGAGATCGAGGTGGTTGGTGGGCTCGTCGAGTACCAGGAAGTTCGGCGGATTGAAGAGCATTCGCGCCATCACCAGCCGCACCTTCTCGCCGCCCGAGAGCAGGCGGCAGCGCTTCTCGACGTCGTCGCCGGGGAAGCCGAAGCAGGCCGCCAGCGTGCGCAGCGAGCCGACGGACGCCTTGGGAAACGCGTTCTCGAGCGTCTGCCAGACGCTCTCCTCGCCTTCGAGCAGCTCCATCGAGTGCTGCGCGAAGTAGCCGAGCTTGACGGC
>CAZMKX010000568.1:0-3102 GCA_964566375.1 uncultured Myxococcales bacterium | reverse complement strand
GGCAGCGCGAACGCGTTCGCCTCGGCCATGTCGACGACGTTGAAGTCGTAGCTCAGGTCCTTGCGCGGCGACAGCGCCGCGAGGCGGGCGCCGAGCGCTCGAACGTACGCGACGAGCTCGGGGTCGCGCACGAGACCCATTTCGCGCTCGACCTGCTGCGCCGCCGTCCGACCCGTCGCGACCTCGCGCTCGGTCGTGAGCGGGGCGCAGGCCGCGGCGAGGTACACGAGGCAGGCCGCGAACGCGACGCTTCGCCTCAGCAGGCCCGCGCGTGTCGGCTTCCGATCCCGGTACGGCGCTTGCAATCGGCCCTCCTGCCGTCCTCCGACTGCGAAGGAGTCACTGAGACACATGAAAACTCGAGCTGTATGCGCGGCGATCGCGCTCTTGTCCGCAAACCCCGCGAGCGCGGCGGACGCGCTCGACCCGTCGGCAATTCAGAAGCAGGCCGTCGCCCTCTTCGGGGAGCTGCCCGCGAACGCGGATCGCGCGGGAGATCCCGCCGTCGAGGCGAAGATAGTGCTCGGGCGCATGCTTTTCTACGACACGCGTCTCTCGAAGAGCGGCGACCTCTCCTGCAACTCCTGCCACGACCTGGCGCGCTACGGCGTCGACGGCCAGGCGACCTCGACCGGCGAGGCGGGCCAGCGCGGCGGACGCAACTCGCCGAGCGTCTACAACGCCGCTTTCCACATCGCCCAGTTCTGGGACGGACGCGCGCCCGACGTCGAGGCGCAGGCCAAGGGCCCGGTCACGAATCCGATCGAGATGGCGATGCCCTCGGAGGCCGCCGTCGACGCCGTCCTGCGCTCGATTCCCGGCTACGCGCCTCTCTTCGTCGCCGCGTTCCCCGGGGACGCGAATCCGGTCAGCTTCGCGAACGCCGCAATCGCGATCGGCGCCTTCGAGCGCCGCCTCGTCACCCCGTCGCCCTTCGATCGCTTCCTTGCGGGGGACACCGCCGCGCTCTCCAGCGACCAGCTCCGGGGATTGGCCGACTTCATGAGCACCGGCTGCGCCAGCTGTCACATGGGACAGACCGTCGGTGGTGCGATGTTCATGAAGCTCGGCATCGTCCACCCCTACGCGAACGACGATCCCGGTCGCTTCGCGGTGACGAAGAACGAGGCCGACCGGCAGGTGTTCAAGGTTCCCTCGCTGCGAAACGTCGCGAAGACGCATCCCTACTTCCACGACGGGAAGATCCCCACGACCGAGGACGCAGTGAAGAAGATGGCGTTGCTGCAGCTCGGGAAGACCCTTTCCGATGCCGAGGCGGCGAGCATCGTCACGTTCCTCGGGAGCCTGACCGGAACGATCGACCCGGGCTACGTCGCGAAGCCCGTGCTGCCGCCGTCGGCGGGCGCGGTGTCCCGCTAGCGTCGGGCTTCAGCCGCCGCCGAGCTTTCGCGCGAGATACGCGACGAGCTGGTCGAGCGTCGCGAGCTTGCCGTAGTCGGCCTCGGGGATCTCGACGCCCGTGCGCTGGTGCACCGCAACCAGGAAGTTCAGGAAGTCCATCGAGTCGAGGTCGAGCTGGTCGCGCAGCGCGACGTTCCCCCGCAGCGTGTTCGGGTCCGCCTCGGGCGCGATGCCTCCGAGGACGTCGAGCACGAGCGCGCGCAGCTCGTCGTTCGTCACAGCGCCTCCGGCTCCTGCAGGAGTCGCGCGATCGCGGACAGGAAGCGACCGCCGCGATGGCCGTCGCTCGCGCGGTGGTCGGCCGAGAGCGTGATCTCGACGACGGGCTTCGCGCCGAGCAGGCCGTGCTCCGCGAACGGCTGTTCGGAGACGCGCCCGAAGCCGACCAGCGCGACCTGCGGCGGCATGATCACGCCGTAGACGGTCTCGACCCCCTGGTCGCCCAGGCTCGTGACGGTGATCGTGGCACCCGAGACGTCGGAGCTGCGCAGCTTGCCCGAGCGCGCACGCGCCACGATCTCGCGGAACTCCGAGAAGAGCGTGGTCAGGCTCATGGCCGGCACGTCGTGCAGCGCGGGCGCGAGGATCCCTCCCTGGCGCAGCGAGACGATCACGCCGACGTTTACGGCGCCGCCCGGCACGAACGCGCCGTCTCGCCAGAAGCCGTTCACTTCGGGCACCTCGAGCGCCGCTCTGGCGACCGCCTTCAGAAAGAGCGCGATCGGCAGCACGCGCTCCGCGATCGGTCGCGACGCGTTCTGCTCGGCGAGCCACCCGAGCGCGCGCGACAGATCGACACGCGTCGCGAGGTAGTACTGCGGGATCTCGCGGTGAGCACGCTCCATCGCCGCCGCGATCGCGCTGCGCATCGTGGCTTGCTTGTCCGTGCGCGGCGGTGCGGGACGGACCGGCGGCGCCGGTGCCGCGGCCGCGGCCGCGGCCGGGCGCGCGGCCGCGCGCTCGACGTCCTCGCGCGTGATCGCGCCCTCGGGGCCGCTGCCGCTCACGCGCTCGAGATCGACGCCCAGATCGGCCGCGAGCCGCCGCGCGAGCGGCGAGGCGTGGACGCGCCGGCCCGCCGGCGGCGCGACACGCTCCGGTGTCGGCGGCTTCGGCGCCGACGGCCGTGCGGGGAGAGTCGGCGGGGCCGCCGGTGCAGGCGCCTTCGCGGGCGCGGGCGGCTTCGCGCTCGGTGCGGGCGCGCCGGGCTTCGCGTCTTCGGTCGCGCGGATCCGCGCGATCGGCGTCCCGACCGGAACCGTCTCGCCCTCGCGCACCAGCACCTCGTCGAGCCAGCCCGAGCTGAAGCTCTCGACCTCGATCTCGGCTTTGTCCGTGTCGACGAGCACGACGATCTCGCCGCGCTCGATCCGATCGCCCGGCTGCTTGTGCCAGGCCAGGATCGTGCCGCGATCCATGTCCGCGCCGAGCGACGGCATGAGGAAGTCAGTCATGTGCGCCCATCAGCTCGCGCACCGCCGCCACGATCGCCGGCGGCTGCGGCAGGGCGGCGTCCTCGAGGTGCTTCGGATACGGGATCGGAACCTCCGCCGAGCAGACGCGGCGGATCGGCGCATCGAGGTCGTAGAACGCGCGCTCCGCGATGCGCGCCGCCACCTCGGCCGCGAGGCTGCCGCTTCGCCAGCCCTCGTCGACGATCACCACGCGATGGGTACGCCG
>CAZMKX010000567.1:0-3103 GCA_964566375.1 uncultured Myxococcales bacterium | reverse complement strand
ACCGGCGACATGCTCGAGGACGCGCGCGTCGACTTCGATCGCCGCAACCGCCCGCTGATCACCTTCCAGTGGAACGACGAGGGCACCAAGATCTTCCGCGAGTTCACGGCCGCGCACATCGGCGACCGGCTCGCTGCGATCATCGACGACAAGGTCATCACCGCGCCCGTGATCCAGTCCAAGATCGGACGCAACGGTCAGATCACGGGCGACTTCACGCGCGAGGAGGCCGCGAACACGGCGGTTCAGCTCCGCTCCGGCGCGCTGCCGATTCCGCTCGTGATCGAAGAGGAGCGCTCGGTCGGCCCGTCGGTCGGCGCGGACTCGATCCGCGACGGAATTCGCGCGTCGCTGCTCGGCACGGCGCTCGTATTCGTCTTCATGGCGATCTACTACAGCGTGACGGGCCTGTTCGCGAACGCGGCGCTGCTCGTGAACATCCTGATCCTGCTCGGGCTGATGAGCATGGCGCGCGCCACGCTGACGCTCCCGGGAATCGCGGGCGTCGTCCTCACGATCGGCATGGCGGTCGACTCGAACGTGATCATCTACGAGCGCATCCGCGAGGAGCTTCGCAGCGGCAAGAACGCGCGTGCGGCGATCGCGGCGGGCTTCAACCGCTCCGCATCGACGATCCTCGACTCGAACCTGACCACGCTTCTCACCGCGGTCATCCTGCTCACGTTCGGCCGCGGGCCGGTGCAGGGCTTCGGCGTGACGCTCGCGATCGGCCTCACGGCCAGCATGTTCACGGCGCTGGTGGTGACCCGCGCGCTGATGGACTTCTTCTACGGCGACCACCCCGAGAAGCTGAGGATCTGATGGAGTTCTTCAAGGCGCGAACCAACTACGACTTCATCCGCTGGATGAAGCCGATGGTCATCTTCTCGGTGTCGGCGATCGTACTCTCGGTCGCGCTGATCGCGATCAAGGGCTTCAACTTCGGGATCGACTTCGTCGGCGGAACCCTGATCGAGGTGCAGGTGCCCGAGAACGGCGGCGCGGTCGAGGAGGGCCGGCTCCGCGACATCATGGCGAAGCTCGGCCACGGCGACGCGGCGATCGTGCGGGTCGGCGCGCCCGAAGAGCGCACGTTCCGGATCAGCCTGCTCGGCTCGCAGGAGGAGAACCGCGACCTGTCCGTGCAGGTCGTGAACGGATTGAACGAAGCGCTGGGAACCCGGCTCGAAGTGAAGGGCATCGAGTCGATCGGCCCGCGCGTCGGCAAGGAGCTCCGCAGCTCCGCGCTCTACGCGATCCTGTTCTCGTGGCTCGGCATCATGGCCTACGTCTGGTTCCGCTTCGAGTGGCAGTACGCGCCGGGCGCGGTGCTCGCGCTGATCCACGACGTGACGTTCACCGCGGGCATGTTCTCGCTCTTCGGCTGGGAGTTCGACATGAACGTCCTGGCGGCCCTGCTCGTGATCATCGGCTACTCGATCAACGACACGATCGTGATCTACGACCGCATCCGCGAGACCATCCAGGCTCGCGGAACCGCGGAGCTCGAAAGCGTCGTGAACGAGGCGATCAACGGCACGCTCTCGCGCACGATCCTGACTTCGGGGCTGACGCAGGTCGTGGTGGTGGCGATCCTGCTGCTCGGCGGCCCGGTGCTGCGCGGCTTCGCGCTCGCGCTCTTCATCGGGATCATCGTCGGAACGTACTCGTCGATCTACATCGCGGGCGCGCTCCTGATCTGGCTGTCACGGCGCTACGGACACCCCGCGCCGGCGAAGGCGAAGGCGCGGGCGACCGCCTGAGCCGGGCTCAGCCGACGCGCTGAACGGCCGGCGGCGCGGGGGCGACCTCGGGCTTCTTCTCGGGAGCGCGGGTCTGGCCGAGCGCGCCGACCTCTTTCATCGTGATCGCGCCGTTGATGATGGCCCCTTCCGCGACGGTGAGCCGAGGAGCGATCAGATCGCCCTGGATGCGTCCGGTCTCGCGGACCTCGATGCGCTCGCTGGCGACGACGTTGCCGGAGATCTTTCCGACCACGGTGACCTGCTTCGCCGAGACCTCGCCTTGCACGTCGCCGTTCGGGCCGATCGTGAGATGGTGGTTGCGCAGCGACACGCGACCCTCGACGCGACCCTCGAGGATCGTGTCCTCGTCGCCGACGACGTCGCCCTTGATGCTGATCGACTTGCCGATGTTCGCCATCTCGATTCCCCCCGGGTGGCGGCGCTCGCCGGGACTCGTCGGTCCCGCGAACGGCGCGAAGCTAGGCACTCTCGTCGGCTCGGGCTTCGGATCCGGCGTCTCGCCTTCGCCTTTGTTCTTCCACAACGCCATGGTCACTCCTGCACCTTGCGGTGCGCCGGGCATCGCGTTCCGTGAGACGGCTCACAGCGCGCGTACTCCGCGAGAGCCGGCAGGGTAGCCCCCGGAAGCCGAACCTGACAACCGCCGCGGCGACGCCGGCCGCTAGAAGTCGCCGACCCCGCGCTCGCGCTCGTCCACGACGTTGATGGCGAGCTTGTCGAGCAGCGTGCCCTGGGCCCGCTCGAGCGCCGCGATCGCGGTCCGGTAGACCTGCAGCGCGCGGATCTCGTTCGACTCCGCGAGCCGAAGGTCCTCTTCGTAGTCGAGCACCGTGTGCGGCGTCGAATCGCCGAGGCGAAGGCGCTCCTGCTCCGCGCGAAGTGTCTCCTCGGAGGCGATGCGCGCGCGCTGTGACGCCTTCACGCCGTCGATCGCGCTGTTCAGGTTTCGCACCGCATTGCGCACGCTGACGATCACGCTCTGCTCCTCGAGCTGCAGCCGCGTCTTCGAGCGCCGCAGCTCGATCTTGCTCTGCACGTAGCGCGCGTCGAGCGTGTCGTTTCCGATCGGCACCACGAGGTTCGCCGCCACGCCCCAGCTGTGGGCACCGTCTCCCTGAAGGAACTTGTTGTCGGCGCTCCAGCGACCCTGGCCGTAGCCGAGGTCGGGCGTGGGAACCGCGATGCTGTCGAACCCGGGCGTGAGCGGATTGTCGACGTAGGTCGGGATGCCGGGCTCGACCTTCTGCGATCCCGCGAGCCCGTTGTTGGTGTACGTGCCCCGCACGTCGAGCGCCGGCAGCTTCTGGTTCCAGGCGTACTTCTCGTCGAGCTCGGCG
>CAZMKX010000566.1:0-3111 GCA_964566375.1 uncultured Myxococcales bacterium | reverse complement strand
TCGACAGCTACGCGGGCGCCAGCGCGCGACTGCACGGGCTGACCTGGGGAGCCGAGGATCTGCCCGCCGCGCTCGGTGCGGCCACGAACCGCGGGCCGGACGGCGAGCTGGCCTTCGTCTACCAGCTCGCGCGCGCTCTCTGCCTGGCGGCGGCGGTCGCCGCGGACGTCCAGCCGGTCGACACGGTCTATCCCGACTTTCGGGATCTCGAGGGGCTCGAGCGCAACGCCTCGCGCGCGCGAATGGACGGCTTCACCGGCAAGATCGCGATCCACCCGGAGCAGGTGCCGATCATCCAGGCCGCTTTCACGCCGAGCCCCGCCGAGATCGCGCACGCGCGTGCGGTGGTCGCGGTGTTCGCCGCGAACCCGGACGCCGGAACGATCGCGCTCGACGGCAAGATGCTCGACCGGCCGCACCTGACGCAGGCGCAGCGGGTGCTCTCGCGCGCGGGCGAACGCGCCTAGCCCGTCGAGGGCTCGTCCGACAGCTCGATCGTCGTCGCGAAGAGGGCGCCCTCGAGGGGTTCACCGATCTCGAGCCGACACGCTCTCGTGTCGACCGAGCCGGCGTCGAGCACGTCGGCGAGCACCGAACGCAGCGCGTCGAGCTCCGCTTCCGCGCCGCGCACGTCGAGGCGCGCGACCGGCCAGCGCAGGCTCTTCTTCGCGCCGGTCTTCGCGCCCCGGATCGCGGCCGAGACCTCGCGCGCGGCGTCGTATGCGCGACCCGCGCGCGCAAGGTCGATGTCCGCGAACTCCCGCGACGTCGGCCAGGGGCTGGTGTGGATCGAGCGCTCGCGACCGTCGCCTGCGAAGCGCCAGGACCAGACCTCTTCCGTCACGTACGGCAGGACCGGCGCGAAGAGCCGCAGGAAGACGCGCAGCGCGAGCTGCAGCGTCGCGAGCGCCGACTCGCGGCCGGGCGACGGAGTCTCCGCGTAGGCGCGCACCTTCACGATCTCGAGGTAGTTGTCGCAGAAGTCCCAGAACGTCTCTTCCGTCGCCTGCAGCGCGGGCGCGAAATCGAAATCGCCGAACGCGCGCGTCGCGCGCTCGACGAGCTGCGCGAGCAGCGCCGCGAAGGCGACGTCGAGCGGGTGCGTGATCAGACGCGGCGGGTGCGAGCCCGACGTCGCTCCGGCACGCTCGAGCTGCAGGAGCGCGAAGCGGCCGGCGTTCGCGAGCTTGTTCGCGAGCCGGCGGCCGAGCTTCATCACCTGCTCGTCGAGCGCCGTGTCGACGCCCAGTCGCGCGCGCGCGGCCCAGTAGCGGACCGCGTCGACCGAGTGCGAGTCGAACAGGCCCATCGGCGTGACCACGTTGCCCTTCGACTTGGACATCTTCTTGCGGTCCGGGTCGAGGATCCAGCCCGAGATCACGACGTTCGACCAGGGGATCTTCCGCTCGTGCATCCAGGCCTTCACGATCGAGTAGAAGGCCCAGGTGCGGATGATCTCGTGCGACTGCGGGCGCATGTCCATGGGGAACACGTTCTGGTGGCGCCTCGCGTCGAGCGGCCAGTGGCTCACGATCTGCGGCGTGAGCGAGGACGTCGCCCAGGTGTCCATCACGTCCGGATCGCCCGCGAATCCGCCGGGCTGGTCGCGTTGCGATTCGGTGTAGCCCGGCGGCGTCGCGGACATCGGGTCGACGGGCAGGGACTCCGGATCGGCGAAGATCGGCCGGTCGTAGTCGGGGGCGCCGTCCGCGCCGAGCGGATACCAGACGGGAAACGGCACGCCCGCGTAGCGCTGGCGGCTCACGCACCAGTCCTGGTTCAGGCCCTGTACCCAGTTCTCGTAGCGGGCGCGCATGAACCCGGGCCGCCACTCGATCTTCCGGCCCTGCTCGAGCAGCGCGTCCTTGTGTTGAAGGAGGCGCACGAACCACTGCCTCGTGGGGACGAACTCGAGCGGCCGCGAGCCGCGCTCGTAGAACTTCACCGGGTGCACGATCGCGCGCGGCTCGGCGGCGAGCGCGCCCGCCTCGCGGAGCAGCTCGACGATGCGCGCCTGGGCCTGCTTCACCGTCTTGCCCTCGAGGGCGGCCCAGGCCTCGCGCGCGCGCGCGGGCTCGGCGCTCTCGAAGGGCGCCTCGCCGAAGACGATCCTGCGCATGCGTCCGTCCAGGCCGATCAGCTGTCGCAGCGGCAGGTCTCGGCCTTTCCAGAACTCGACGTCGGCCTGGTCTCCGAACGTGCAGACCATCAGGATTCCGGTTCCCTTCTCGGGATCCGCGTGCTCCGAGGCCAGGATCGGCACGCGCGCGTGGAAGAGCGGCGTGCGCGCGTGCTTGCCGAAGTACGATTGGAAGCGCGCGTCGCTCGGGTGCGCGACCACGGCGACACACGCGCCGAGAAGCTCCGGGCGCGTGGTCGAGATCGTGAACTCGCCGCCGCCCTCGACCGCGAAGCGCAGGTCGTGGTACGCGCCGGGAAGCTCGCGGTCCTCGACCTCCGCCTGCGCCACCGCAGTCCGGTCGTCGACGTCCCACATCGTCGGCGCGAACTTCTGGTAGACCTCGCCGCGCTGCACCAGGTCCAGAAACGAGTGCTGCGACACGCGTCGGCAGTGTTCGTCGATCGTCGCGTACTGCGTGGTCCAGTCGACGGACAGGCCGACGCGCCGCCAGACCTCTTCGAACGCGCGCTCGTCCTCGGCGGTGATCAGCGCGCAGGCTTCGACGAAGTTGCGGCGCGAAACCTCTTCGAGCGGAGCGTCCTTCGGCCGCTCGCGCGTCGGCTTCCAGTCGGGGTCGTAGGCCTTGCGCGGGTCCGGTCGGATGCCGAACACGTTCTGCACGCGGCGCTCCGTGGCGAGGCCGTTGTCGTCCCAGCCGATCGGGTAGAGGATGTTCTTGCCCGTCATGCGCTGGTAGCGAACGATCACGTCCGCCTGCGTGAAGCTGAACGCGTGCCCGATGTGCAGCGAGCCGGAGACGGTGAGCGGCGGCGTGTCGACGACGAAGGTCTCGCTGCGTCCGCGCGTCGGGTCGTACCGGTGCAGGCCGTCGCGCTCCCAACGCTCGGCCCACTCGCGCTCGGCCTTGGCGAAATCGTAGCTCTGCGGAATCTCGGGCATCGTCGTCCTCTGCCGGGTCTACCAGAGCG
>CAZMKX010000565.1:0-3111 GCA_964566375.1 uncultured Myxococcales bacterium | reverse complement strand
CCGGAGTGGTCGAACGTCTGGAACAAGGTCAGCGTCGACCTCGTCACGCACGACGCGAAGGGCATCACCGAGCGCGACGTCGCGCTCGCGCTCGTGATCAGCGAGCTGGCGGGCTGATCTCGAGCTCGATCACGGTCGCGAGCGGGTCGAGCACGTCCTCGGGCACCCGGATCGTGAGCTCGCCGAGCGGATCCGGGTGGATCATCTGGTCGAGGATCGTGGTGCGTCCGCGGTGCTCGAGCGCGCGACCGCTCGCGAGCTCCCGCACCGCGCGCACGCGCCGGACCGGAATCCCGCGCACGCTCACCGACTCGTAGGGTCGCATCAACAGGTGCAGGAAGGTCCGCTCGCCCTTGCGCGTGGTCGGCCCGTAGAACTGCCACGGCTCGAGGCCCGGCGTCGTGTCGTGGATCGCGTCGCCGTACGCCGACATCCAGCGCGCGAGCTCGTCCAGCCGCTCGATCTGCTCGGCGGGCAGCGCGCCATCCGCCTTCGGGCTCGCGTTCAGCAGAAGGTTGCCACCGCGGCTCGCGACCTCGCAAAGCGCGTGCACGAGCGCGCGCGCCGACTTGTAGCGGGCGTCGTTCGGATTCCAGGCCCAGGTCTCGTTCATCGTCAGGCACGTCTCCCAGCGGCGCGCGGGCGGAACGGGCGGGATGAACTGCTCGGGTGTGTCGTAGTCGCCCTGGCCGGGCAGGCGGTCGTTGATCACGACGCCGGGCTGCAGCGACCGGATCATCTCGACGAACTCCGCCGCGCGCCACTGCTCAGGCGAGCGCTCCCAGCCGCCGTCGAACCAGACCAGGTCGATCTTGCCGTAGTGGGTCAGCAGCTCGCGCATCTGCGCGAACTGGAAATCGAGGAAGCGCGCCCACTGCTCCGGCGTGGGCTGCGGCACGCGCCCGAAGGCGTACGGTCGGTGCTCGTCGCGGAACGCCGGATAGTCCGGGTGGTGCCAGTCACAGAGCGAGTAGTAGAGCCCCACCCGCAGGCCCGCTTCGCGCGTCGCGTCGACGAACTCGCGCACGAGATCACCTGGATACTTCGAGTCCGCGATCGAGAGCTGCCCCGTCTTCGTCGGCCACATCGCGAAGCCGTCGTGGTGCTTCGCGGTGAGCACCGCGTAGCGCATGCCCGCGCGCTTCGCGCGCGCGAGCCAGTCGCGCGGCGCGTCGGGAAGCGGCGAGAACGTGGCCGCGCTCGCGTGGTACTCGTCGGCGCGCAGCGACGCCTGTCCGTCGTGCGGCTTCCCCGCGCCGCCGACGAGCGGCCAGCTGATCTCGACGCCGCGCTGGGCGATGTGATCCCAGTGCACGAAGAGCCCGAAGCGCGCGCCGTCGAACCAGTCACTCATGCGGCGCGCGTGCTCGCGTAGCGAAAGGCTCCGATCCCGAACAGCGCCAGAGCGACGAGTGCGAGCTCCGCGGGCTCGGGGAGAGTCCCGCCGCCGCCGTCGCCGCCAGTCGACCCTCCGCCGCCGGTGGAGCCGCCCCCACCGCCGGTGGAGCCCCCACCGCCGGTCGATCCGCCTCCGCCTGCAGATCCGTCGCCGCCTCGGTCGGGGTAGGCCGCGTCGCCGGTCAAGACTGCTCCGGGTGCCGCAATGACGCTGTAGTCAGTGAGAAGCGCATTGGAGGTGAGATAGACCGTTCCGCCGAAGTACCCGGGGTGATCGAGAACCTGCACCGGGCAGGCGCTCGGGGAGGCGACGCAGTCGGCGGGCGAATACAGTGTCGCGAGGAGTACCTCCCGACTGGGTCCGGTCGCGATGGCCTCACCCAGGCCGGTGCTGCTCACGACGAGCGACGCTCTTGCGTCGGCAAAGACTCCTGGCACGAAGACACTGTCGGGGAGACTGATCCCCGCGTTCGCGCCGTTGAAGGTGGCCGACGAGAAGCCGACAACGACGATGTTGACGGCTCCAACACGGATGCCTTCCTCGACGTTCAGCGTGAGCGACCAGGGAAACAGTCCCTCGGGCGTCTCAGGCGTCACCGCGATCGGTGCGAAGACGACCTCGACGGGGATGGCGCCCGCCGGCGAAGACCCGAGGAGGGTCAGCGCAAGCACGACCCACGAGACGGGGCGATTCATCGGGTTACGATGCGCCCCGCCCGTTCTCTCCGTCAAGGCGGAACTCCGCGCCGAGAATCCCGCGCGCGGCGTTCACACCCGATGTGACCACCCCGTAGACGCCGCCGCCGGGTTGCGCCCAGTGACCGGCGAGCCAGAGGCCGGGCAGGGGGGTCTCGTTGCTGGGCCGTCCCGGGCCGATCTGGTCGGGTGAGAGCGCCCAGCCGTAGATCGCTCCGTCGCTGTTCCGTGTATAGCGTTCCATGGTGCGCGGCGAGCCGCCCTCGGCGAAGCGCAGCGACTCGCGCAGGCCTGGGAAGCGCCGCTCGGCGGCGTCGATCATCGCGTCGACGCGCGCGTTCTTCTCGCGCCGCCAGCTCGACGACGCGTCGTACGGCACGAGCGTGGTGAGCGTCATGAGGTGCTGACCCGCGGGAGCGAGCGACGGGTCGGCGAGCGTCGGCACCGTCGCGGTCCACCAGCCGGGCCGGCCGGCGACGGTCGAGGCCCAGGCCGCTTCGTGGTCGTAGCTCTCGAAGTGAAACGTCTCGTGCGATGCACCGAGCGTGGACAGATCGAGGTCCGTCGCCAGGTAGGCCACGAACGCGGACACCGACGGCGCGAGCCGCGCGAGCGGTCGGCGAAAGCGGGCGGGGAAGCTCTCGACGCCGACGAGCTCTTCGACCGTCTGGCGCAGATCGACGTTCGAGATCACGACCGGCGCCGCGATCCGCTGGCCGTTCTCGAGCACGATGCCCGACGCTCGCCCGTGCTCGACGCCGATGCGCCGGACCGGGCTGCGCAGCAGGACCTCCCCGCCTTCGCGCTCGACGGCGTGCGCGAGCGCGCGCGCCAGGCGCTGGAAGCTTCCCTTGCAGTAGTAGGCGCCCTCGGCGACGTACGAGAGCAGCATGCTCGCGAAGTAGACGAACGACACGCGCTCGGGCGGCAGGCCCAGGTACGGCCAGAACGTGGCGAAGACCGCCTTCGCGCGCGGGTCCTCGAGGTGCTCGTCCATGACACGCGCGAGTGTCGCGC
>CAZMKX010000564.1:0-3142 GCA_964566375.1 uncultured Myxococcales bacterium | reverse complement strand
TTCGACTTCTTCCCGTTCCCGAAGGGCTACGAGGTGCAGTGCAACACGATCTGGGCGCTCTCCGACTTCACCGAGCACAACGGCGCGACGCGCGTGATCCCCGGCAGCCATCGCTTCGAGGACGGGCTGCGTTTCGAGGAGAAGGACACGATCCCCGCGGAGATGTCGGCGGGCTCGGTGCTGGTGTACTCGGGCTCGATCTATCACGGCGGCGGCGCGAACCGCTCCGATGCGACCCGGATCGGGATCAACATCACCTACGCGCGCTCGTGGCTGCGACAGGAAGAGAATCAATACCTGTCGGTGCCGCAGGAGATCGCGCGCGAGCTGCCCGAGCCGCTGCTGCGCCTGATCGGCTACCAGCGCGGCGCGTACGCGCTCGGCTACGTCGACGACCTGCGCGATCCGCTCGACGTGCTGCGACCCGGCAGCGGCGCAAGCGCGGGCCTGGGCGACCTCGAGGCGACGCGAACCGCCGCGGACGCCGCGCAGCCGCGGCTGTCCGTGCCGGAGGCTCTGCGGCGCTAGACCGCTTCTAGCCCCCGAGCCCGCCGTACACCGCGCGGAGTAGCCGTCCCAGGCGCTTGTCGCCCGTCGTCCCCTGGCTCATGCGGTTCATCACGTACGCCAGGCTCACGCGCGCATCGAGGTCGGCGAGCGCGAACGACCCGCCCCAGCCGCCGTGACCGCAGGTGCGCGGGTTGGGCGAGAGCGGCAGGTCCTTCGACACCAGCATGAAGCCGAGCCCCCAGCGCATCGGGCCGAGCACCAGGTCGCGCCCGTAGCACTGCTCCGCCAGCGCGGCGTTCGCGTTCGTCTCGGCGAGCAACGTGACACCGGAAAGCGTTCCCCCGCAGGCGAGCAGGGCCATCGCGCGCGCCGCGCCACGGGCGTTGGCCTGGCCGTTCGCCGCCGGGATCTCCGCGGCGCGCCACGCGCGCGTGTTCGCGATCGCCTGCGTGACCGCGGGATTGCCGAGCGCGCGCTTCAGCGCCGCGTGCGGGTCGTCCGGTGCCGGCGGCTCGACCAGCGGCTGCGGCGGATCGGGCGGGATCATCTCGGCCACGCGCGGCTCCTCGGATTCCGGCAGGCCGATCCAGAACTCCGCGCCGAGCGGCTCCGCGATCTCCTGGCGGAAGAACGTGCCGAGCGTGCGCCCGTCGATGCGTCGCAGCAGCTCGCCGACCAGGAAGCCGATCGTGAGCGCGTGGTAGCCGCTGCGCGTGCCCGGCTCCCAGAGCGGCGCCTGCGCGGCGAGCGCGCGCGTCATGCGCTCCCAGTCGAGCACGCCCTCGGCCGGCATCGGTTCGGAGAGCCCCGCGAGCCCCGCCTGGTGCGAGAGCACCCAGCGCACCGGGAGCCTCTCCTTGCCGGCGGCGGCGAACTCGGGCCAGTAGTGCGCGACCGGCTTGTCCAGGTCGAGCAATCCGCGATCGACGAGCACGTGCGCGCAGAGCGCGTTCATCGCCTTCGTCGTCGACCACACGTTCGCGAGCGTGTCGCGTTCCCAGGGCCGCGTGCGCGCGGCGTCGGCGGAGCCGCCCCAGAGGTCGATCACCGTCTCGCCGTCGACGGTCGCGGCGAACGAGGCGCCGACCTCCTGCTCGACGGCGAAGTTCTTCGCGAAGGCGTCCTTCACGCGGCCGAAGCGCGCCGCGCAGTGGCCGTGGATCTCGATCGGGCTCATTCGTCCTCCGGTTGCTTTGCGCGGATCACGCTCGAGACGAGCGCGCTCGCGACGTGCGTGAAGCCGGCGCCGATCTCGTCCTCCAGCAGCTTGCCCTGGTCGCGGCTCCAGTCCGCGCTCGGCCGCGGTGGGCTCTCGTAGTCGCTCGCGTGCCAGGGGCTGCGCGGCTTGCCTGGATCCTCGCGTCCGCTCTCGACGCGCGCCGCCGCGGTGATGCGCAGGACCAGGAAGTCGCCCGGCTGCCCGACGAGCGCGACGCTGATCAGCTTTGCGGCGAGCAGCGCGTCGGCGCGGTCGCGATTCGGGGCGACACTCCGCCGCCGGCCGAGCTCGCGCGTGAGCTCGGCGGTGAAGCGCTCATCGAGCTCGTCGGTGTCGAGGGCGCTGCCGGGAAGATCGAGGTCCAGCGACGGCGTGCCCTGCAGCTCGACGGCGGCGCGCTCCTGCGGCTCGATGCGGCTCTTGGGCACGATCGTGGTCGTGCAGGCGGCGGCGAGCAGAAGCGCGAGCGGACACGCGAGCTCCGCGCGCACGCGTCACGGCTCCACGTGCGTGAAGCGCCCGCTCCGCAGGAACGCGAGCGTCTGCGCCAGCGCGTCGTCCGAGCGCATGATGAACGTGTGCGACGCCGGCACGGTGACGAAGTCGCGCATGCCCTCGAGCCTCGTGCTCGAGACCGGGACCGTGCCGTCGTTCTCGCCGTCGATGAACACCGCGCGAATCGGATTGTAGTTGCTCGTCCCGGCGATCACGCCGACCTCGAAGTCCGCCGGCGGCAGGCGGTTGGGCAGGCTCGTCGGATCCGTGCCCAGCTCCGCCGCCGTCGTCCCCATCAGGAATCGCAGCAGCGCGGAGCCTGCGACGAGATCGCCGAGCGGGCTGCCGCGGTTCGGCGGCGCGAGCATGACGACCCGGCCCAGGTTCGCGGGCCGGTGCGCGGCGATCCAGGCGCGCGTGACGATCCCGCCCAGGGAATGCGTCACGAAGTGGAGCTTCGGCGCCCGCGCGCAGCACTCCCTCAGCAGCTCGTCGATCCCGGCGACGAGCGATTCCTGCGACTGCGAGCGCGAGTCGTAGTCGAGGTTGACCACGCGATAGCCCGCCTCGCCGAGCGGCGCCTCGAGCGGGCGCATCGAGCGCTCGCTGCGATACAGGCCGTGCAGGAGCACGACGACCTCGGTCGGCTCCGTCGTCGCGTTCGTCGCCCGTGCAGGTGCTGCCGCAAACGCGGTCACCGCGACGCAGAGCGCGACCGCCGCGCGGCTCACCCGCCGAAGTCCACCGGGCAGTTCAGCGGCCGCCGGAACGCGCCCATGCGCTGCCACTCGATCAGGTCCTGCCGGTGGCGCGCGCCGCGCGGCAGGAAGTCGAGCGCGGCGTCGATCGTCGCGCGCATCTCGGAGCGCGCGAGGTGCACGCCGATGCAGTAGTGCGGGCCGTGACCGAAGATCGTGA
>CAZMKX010000563.1:0-3143 GCA_964566375.1 uncultured Myxococcales bacterium | reverse complement strand
CGCGACCTGGATCGTGCGCGCGCGGTCGGCAGCCGAGATCCCGGTGGTGACGCCCTCGCGCGCCTCGATCGAGACCGTGAACGCGGTTCCGAACGGCGTGTCGTTCTCGGACTCGCGCACCATCATCGGCAGGTCGAGCTGGCGAGCGCGTTCGGGCGTGATCGCCAGGCAGATCAGGCCACGGCCGTACATGGCCATGAAGTTGACCGCCTCGGGCGTGCACTTCTCGGCGGCCATGCACAGGTCGCCTTCGTTCTCGCGGTCCTCGTCGTCCGCGAGAATGACCATCTTGCCGGCGCGAATGTCCTCGATTCCGGCGCGCACGCGCGCCATCACGTCATCGGGCTGGTGCGGCGTGGCAACCGCGTCGAAGTCCCCGGAGCGACTCATCTTCCTGGCCTCGAGCGATCGCTACCTAGGTGCTAGGTAAGCGTCGAGGCGACGGTATCAGGGGGCCCCGGAGGCGTCAAACGACGCCCGCGCCGTCAGGCGTCCTTGTGCTCCTGGAAGTGCCGGAGGACACCCTCGAGGAACTGCGCCTCCGTCACGCCGAACTTCTGACCGAAGGCGTGGCGCTGGTCGAGGTGGCGGAAGAGCCGGACCAGAAGCGCCTCGAGCGTCTCGATCACGCCCTCGCCCTTCGCCGCCGCCGCCGGAATCGTCGGGATGCCCGTGCCTTCCCAGGCCTTCCGGATCTCTTCGAGCGGCTTGATGTCCTCGAGGTCGCGCTTGTTGAACTGCACGACCGTCGGCATCTGGTGGATGTCGAGTCCGTTCGCGCGCAGATTCGCCTCGAGGTCGCGGTACGAATACGCGTTCCCGGAGGACGCCGAGCGCTGCGAGTCGGCCACGAACGCGACCGCGTCGGCGCCTGCGAGCACGACCCGGCGCGTGGAGCGGTGGAGAACCTGCCCCGGAACCGTGAAGAGCTTGAGCTTGATCTTGTAGTCGCCCTCGACACCGAACTCGACGGGCAGGAAGTCGAAGTACAGCGTCCGATCGTCCTGCGTGTCGAGCGTGACCATCTCGCCGCGGACCGCCGCGGCGAGCTTGGCGTGGATCTGCCGCAGGTTCGTCGTCTTCCCGGAGAGCGCGGGACCGTAGTACACGATCTTGAGCGTGATCTCGCGGGCTTCGAGGTTTAGCTGCGGCATGGGCTGCGCCTTCGGGGGGGACGGATTCGCCTATCGGCGCTGCCCGGAGCCCGGTTGAGCCGGACGGCTCAGTGCGGCGCGCGCTTTCGGGTGAACTCGTCCAGAAGCAGGCGCGCCGCGCGGGGAGCGGAGATGCTTCGGTCCTCGACCTCCGCCTCGAGGCTGGGCAGGCGGGCGGCGACCTTGGCGTCGCCGCGGAAGGCGGCCTGCAGGCCGTCGTCGAGCAGCCGCCAGAGCCACGCGCGCGCCTGGGAGCGCCGCCGGCGAGCGAGCTCGCCGCTCCGCGAGAGCGCCTCGCGATGGGCGAGAACGGTCTCCCAGAACGCGTCGATGCCCTCGCCGGTGTGAGCGCTCGCGCTCATCACGCGAGGCACCCAGCCGCTCGCGCCGGGCGACAGCAGGGCGAGCGCGTGGGCGTGGTCGACACGCGTGCGCTCGGCGGCGGCCCGGTTCTCGCCGTCGGCCTTGTTCACGACCAGCACATCGGCCAGCTCCAGAATGCCCTTCTTGATCCCCTGCAGCTCGTCCCCCGCCCCTGGCTGGAGCAGGACCGCGAACAGGTCGACCATCGAGTGCACCTCGACCTCCGACTGGCCGACGCCGACGGTCTCGACGATCACGACGTCGAAGCCCGATGCCTCGCAGACGAGCATCGCCTCGCGCGTCCGGTGGGCGACGCCGCCGAGTGTGCCACCCGATGGTGTCGGGCGGATGTAGGCGCTGGGTTCGCGCGCGAGCCGTTCCATGCGCGTCTTGTCGCCGAGGATGCTGCCGCCCGACACGGGGCTCGACGGATCGATCGCGAGCACCGCCAGCCGCTTTCCGCGCGCGACCAGCGCCAGGCCGAGGGTCTCGATGAAGGAGCTCTTGCCGACGCCCGGCGGACCCGTGATGCCGACGCGGATGGCGCTTCCGGTCGCGGGCATCAGCGCGTCGAGCACCTCCTGCCCGAGCTCGCGATGGTCGGCCCGCCGGCTCTCGAGCAGCGTGATGGTCTTCGCGATCACGCGCCGATCGCCGGCGCGCACCCCCGCGACGTAGTCCGCGGGGGTCCGGGCCGCCGTCATGCGCGACGCGCCCGGATCGACTGCAGCACCTCGCGCGCCGCCTTCGGCACCTGCGTGCCCGGCCCGAACACGTTGGTCACGCCGTGCTGGTGCAGGAACGGGTAGTCCTGCGGCGGAATCACGCCGCCGCAGACGACCAGCACGTCGCCGCCGCCCTGCGCGCGAAGCGCCTCGACGAGCTGCGGCACGAGCGTCTTGTGTCCGCCGGCCTGGGTCGAGACGCCGACGGCGTGCACGTCGTTCTCGATCGCCTGGCGCGCGACCTCCTCCGGGGTCTGGAAGAGCGAGCCGACGTCGACGTCGAATCCGAGATCGGCAAACGCCGTCGCGATCACCTTCGCGCCGCGGTCGTGCCCGTCCTGACCGAGCTTCGCCACCAGGATGCGGGGCCGCCGGCCCTCCTCTTCGGCGAAGGCGCGGATCTCGCTCTGGAGCGCGTCGAAGTCCGGGTCGCCGCGATACGCCGCGGCGTACACCCCGGAGACGCTGCGCACCTGCGCGCGGTGACGACCCCAGACCCGCTCGAGCGCGTCCGAGATCTCACCCACGGTCGCCCGAGCCCGCGCGCACTCGACCGCGAGCTCGACGATGTTCGCGCTCGAGCCGCGCGCGCCGGCTTCCAGCGCGTCGAGCGCCGCCTTGCAGCGCGCGGCGTCGCGCGTGGCGCGGATCTTCGCCAGCAGCGCGACCTGCTTCTGACGCACTTCCGTGTTGTCGATGTCGAGGATCTCGACCTCGGTCGGCTCCGAGGCGCGGTACTTGTTGACGCCGACCACCACATCCTCGCCCCGGTCGATGCGCGCCTGACGCCGCGTGGCGGCCTCCTCGATGCGCAGCTTCGGCATGCCCGCCTCGATCGCCCGCGTCATGCCGCCGAGCGCCTCGACCTCGTCGATCAGCTTCTCGGCCTCGCGCGCGATCG
>CAZMKX010000562.1:0-3147 GCA_964566375.1 uncultured Myxococcales bacterium | reverse complement strand
ACGTGGAACTTCATCCATGCTCTACGACGACGCGCGGTCCGCTCGTCGGCCTAACAAGTTATTCTGCTGCACCGACCCGCCGATGCAGCCCCGGTATCGTCTCCTCCACACCGTGCCGGGTCAAGCAATCCCGCGCCGCGCTTCGCGATTCGGCCCGAACCCGACTTGCTGCGATATTGCATACCGCACAAGCGGCCGTTTGAAGGTTGGCCCTGGCCGCGACTCCGGGGCTATCCTTGCCGCATGCCTGTGCAGAGCAACCGAGACAAGATCCTGGATGCGCTGAAGGACCTGCCGCCGGACGCGTCCGTGGAGGATGCCATCGAGCGGCTGCTCTTCCTGGCGAAGGTCGAGGCCGGGCTCGAGGAGTTGGATTCGGGCAAAGGCGTCGCGCATGACGAAGCGAAGCGGCGCCTCGGGCTCGGATCCTGAATCGGCTGATCTGGTCCCCTCAGTCGATCCGCGATCTCGAATCCCTTCGCGCGTACGTCGCGCGGGACTCGCCCCGGTACGCTGACTTCGAGATTCTTCGGATCGTCACGGGGGTCGAACGCCTGCGCCGGTTCCCCGAGTCCGGTCGAATCGTTCCAGAGATCGGACGCGACAAGATCCGCGAGGTCATCGTGCGACCGTATCGCGTCGTCTATCGCTTGCGCCTCCCCCGCATCGAGATCGTCACCGTCTTTCGCGGCTCGATGTCCGTCCCGCCGCTCGCATAGCCCTGCCCTTTCGATCCGGGTCTGCGCGCGCAATGATTGCTCTACGTTGCTGATCGCGCGTGAGCGCGACCGGCGGCCTCCTCACCCCGATGGGTTCCAGTCGTTGCGGCTCGCGCCGAGACGAGTCGGTGTGAACTCTAGTTCACGCCGATTCGTGAGGTGCGAGACGCCGTGGAGGCAACGGGATGGGGTGGGATGCATCCGGCGCTCCGCGCGCGAGCGCCCCGCCGAAGCTCCTCGATCGCGTGCGCGAAGCGTGTCGCGTGCGGCACTACAGCGTCCGGACGGAGCGCGCCTACACGCAGTGGGTGAAGCGCTTCGTTCTGTATCACGGCAAGCGCCATCCGTCGGAGCTCGGGTCGGTCGAGGTCGGTGCCTTCCTGTCGCACCTCGCCGTCGAGCTGCACGTCTCGGCGTCGACGCAGAACCAGGCTCTGAACGCACTGGTCTTTCTGTACCGCGAGGTCCTCGAGCAAAAGCTCGCGGACCTCGAACACGTGATCCGCGCGCGTGTACCCCTGCGACTTCCGCTCGTGCTCACGCCTGAAGAGGTGCGTCGAGTTCTGCCGCAGGTCCAGGGCGAGCCCCGCCTCGTCGCCGCCCTGCTCTACGGCGCGGGCCTGCGCCTGCTCGAATGCCTGCGCCTGCGCGTGAAGGACCTGGACGTGGCGCGAGGCGAGATCGTGGTGCGCGACGGCAAGGGGCGGAAAGACCGCGTGACGATGCTGCCGCGCTCGCTCGCGTCGGACGTGCGCGCGCAGCTCGAGCGGTCGCGCGCGGTCCACGCGCGCGACCTGGCTTCGGGCTTCGGCGCAGTCGCGCTCCCCGACGCGCTCGCCCGCAAGTACCCGGGCGCCGCGCGCGAGTGGGGCTGGCAGTGGGTGTTCCCCGCGAGCCGGCGCTATCGCGAGAGCGAGGCCGGCACGGAGCGCCGCCACCACCTGCACGAGACCGTCGTGCAGCGGGCGGTGAAGCGCGCCGTGCGCGAAGCGGGCATCGCGAAGCCGGCGAGCTGCCACACGCTGCGACACAGCTTTGCGACGCACGTGCTGGCCGCGGGCTACGACATCCGCACCGTGCAGGAGCTGCTCGGCCACCGCGACGTGAAGACGACCATGATCTACACGCACGTGCTGAACCGCGGCGGACGCGGCGTGCGGAGCCCGCTCGATCCGGACTAGCCCTTCGCCTCGAGCGCGTCGGCGAGTGCGCGCAGCAGGCCCGCGCCATCCCCGCGGAACGAGGCACCGTGCATGCAGGCGAGCGTCGCGGGCGCGAGCGCGGCCAGCCGCTCGAGCAGCGCGCGCGAGTCGGGCGCGTGCGCGAAGTAGTCCATCTGCGCGCGCATGCCCTCGCTCGGGCCGAGGATGTCACTCTCGGTGAGCGGCACGTGCTCGTGTCCGGACTGCGTGAACAGGTCGCCGCAGAAGAGCGTGCGCGTCCGGCTCTCGAACAAGTAGCCGCACTCCCAGGCGTGCGGCAGATGCGGCGTGTACAGCCAGCGCACCTCGTGGCGACCCAGCCGGACGACTTCGCCGTCCGCAAGCACGCGCGGCGGCCGATCGGCGACGTCGCGAACGGACACGTCCGCGGCGAGCTGGCCGCAGAGCGGCGCCGCCGACGGCGCCACGCCCAGAAGCTCGTTCAGCGCGCCGCACTCGTCCGCCTCGAAGTGCGAGAACGCCAGGTGCCGGAGCCGCGTCACCGGCAGCACCGACGCGACGGCCTCGCGCACGAGCGGGAACATCCGCCGCAGCCCCGTGTGGAAGAGCAGCGGCTCGTCGTCGTCGATCAGGAACTGGTTGAACGTGAAGCCACCCGGGAAGTCGCTCGGCGGAACGGGCGTGCTGATGCGGTAGATGCGGTCGGCGATCTCGTCGACGCGTGTGCCGGATTCTCGGTTCGTGACGGGCATTCGGATTCCTCCCGGGTCAGGTCGTGGTCGTCAGGGCTCGCGTCGGGCTTCGTGCGCCGCGAGAAGCCCCACAATTTCCAGAAGTCCCGCCGCCTCGGCGAGCTCGCGCGGGGTCTCGAGCGCGTCGATGCGCGTGCGCAGGCGCGGATCGGCGCCGGCGTCGAGCAGAAGCTCGACGGCGCGCGCGTTGCGCTCGCCGACGGCGACGTGCAGCGCGGTGTAGTCGTTCAGCCCGCGCTGGTTCGGGTCCGCGCCGAAGGCGAGCAGGAGCGCGAGGATCTCGGGGACGTCGCCCCGCGCGGGCGCGCCCGGCCGCGCGCGGCTGCACGAGAGCGCCGCGATCAGCGGCGGAAACCCGTCGTGGGCGGCGGGATTCAGGTCGGCGCCGAGCTCGAGCAGCGCGCGGATGAAGCCGAGCGGGCTGTGGTAGATCGCGTAGGTCAGGCACGGGCCGATCGCGAGCGGCATCGCTCCGTTCGGGAAGGCGTCCGCGTCGTCGACGGCCGCGCGCAG
>CAZMKX010000561.1:0-3153 GCA_964566375.1 uncultured Myxococcales bacterium | reverse complement strand
GGTCCATGGTGAAGCCGTGACCCGCGGCGACGTTCCGCGCGATCACCAGGTAGTAGTAGGCGTCGTCCTGGATGCGCGGCCAGGCGGAGAGCCAGCGCTGTCCGCGCAGACCCGCCAGCCAGAGCGCGAAGCAGACCGTCGCGAGACCGAGCGCCGCGAGACACGCGAAGCGGAGGTCGACCACGGGCGCGCCTTCCGCGCGAACGGGCTCGCGGCGTGAATCAGCGGCGCCTTGCATCCGTCTCTCTCCCGACCGCGAGCTTGGCGAATCCCCGCAGCGCCGCACGAGCGACGGCGGTATTCTGCGCGAAATTCACCGCCGCGGCGTCCCGAATCGCGGACGCGGCGTTCGGAGTGCATGGGTGATCGGTCGGTTGGCATCGCGCAGCGGCTGGAGCCGACCGTGGGTCCTCGTCCTTCTGCTCTGCGCGGGTGTGCTGACGGGGGTCGATGCTCTGCTGATCGGCCGCGCGACCGACTTGTTCGCGGGCGGATTCCTGATCGTGGAGCCGCTCCGCACGCCGCTGCGCTTCGGGTCGTTTCTCGCCGCGTCGCTCGTCTTCGACCTCGCGCTCGTGCTCTTCTCGTGGAGCATCGTGCTTCCGCTGCTCGCTCGCGCGCGCCTCTCGCTGGCGCAGACACTCGCGGCGGCGGCGCTCCTGGCGCTCTTCGCGCCGCTGGCGTTCCTGTACGTCCGGTACCAGCTCTCGCGCTTCATGGGCGACCTGCTGGATCCGAGCCTCCTCCTCGCGCTCGCGGGCGGATCCCCGCTCGAGTGGCTCGCGCAGGGCAGCGCGCATCTGCTGCCGGTCGGGCTGGCGATCCTCGCCGCGCTCGTCGCCGCGGTCCTGCTCGTGCGGGCGCTGCGCGCGAACGCGAAGAGCGACGCGGGCTCGCGCGTCTCGCACCCGACGGCGTCGAGCCTCGCGGGTCTGTGCGCGCTCGCGCTCGCCGCGTCGTCCGCGCTCCTGCCGGCGTTCTGCCTGCGCGGCGGCGCGGGCTGCGAGGCGCTCGAGCGGAAGGCCTCGGGGCTGGCGCTCACGGAGCTCTCGCAGCGCCTCACCGACTTCGACTTCGACGGCTGGGGGCTCGCGTCCCGACCGATCGACCAGGCCGCGTTCGACCCGGCGCGACATCCGTTCGCGCTCGACGTGCCCGGAAACGGCATCGACGAGAACGGACTCGCGGGCGACCACCCGCCGGATTTCGCGCCGCCCGCTGAGGCGTTCACACCGTCGCCCGCCTTCGCGCGGCGGCCGAACGTGCTGCTCGTCTTTCTCGAGGGCATGCGCGCGGACATGCTCGGGCGCTCGGTCGGCGGCCGCGAGGTCACGCCGTTCCTGAACCGGCTTGCCGCCGAAGGCGCGAGCTCCGCGCACGCATACGCGAACTCGCCTTACACCGCGCGCTCGCGCGGGCAGCTGCTGGGCGGCCGGCTCGCGCCGTTTCCCGGACAGTCCACGCTGCTCGACGACTTCCACGCCAACGGGTACGCCGTGGCGTGGTTCTCGGGTCAGGACGAGTCGTTCGGCGCGCGCGAGAGCGCGATGCTCGGGCTGGAGCGGACGGACGTGCACTACGACGCGCGCGACGACGCCGCGCACAGCGTCTCGTCGTTTCGCACCTCCGGGAGTCTGGCGGTGTCGTGGAAGCGGGTGAACGCGCGGATCGGCGAGTTCCTGTCGACCTGGGATCCGGGCCAGCCGCTCTTCCTGTACGTGAACTACGGAGACACGCACTTTCCCTACGACCACCGCGAGCTCGACGATCTGCTCGGCGTCGAGCGCCTCTCGCGCGCGCGGATCCAGCCGGAGAACGCGCCCGCGGTCCTGGCCACCTACGCGAACGCGGCGGCGAACGTGGATCGCGCGATCGAGGCGCTCGTCGCGGCGCTGCGCGCGCGCTCCGCTGGCGCCGAATGGGTGGTGCTCGTCACCTCGGACCACGGCGAGGCGCTCTTCGAGGACGGCGTGCTCGGCCACGGGCTCGCGCTCGACGCGACACAGACGCGTGTTCCCCTGGTCGTCTCGGGGCTCGCGGGAGAGTGGCCGGAGCCGATCGGACTGTCCGACGTGCGCGGCGCGCTGCAGCGCTCGCTCGAAGCGCCGCGCGGCGCTGCGCGCGATCGTCTGCGCTTTCAGGCGGACGCGGGGCGCACGATTCTGCAGTACATGGCGGTCCCCGAGCAGCCGCGGCTCCTGGCGCTGCGCGGGCTCGACACCGAGCTGCGTTACGACACCACGCAGCCGGGCGACGCCTCGGATCCCGCGTTCCGCACGCTGATCTGGTGGTGGGAGGCCGTCCAGTCAGGAGCCGCCGCGCAGGCGGCCGCCGACCGATAGCTCGGCGAGCGTCGGACGCAGCCGCGTGTAGATGCCGTCCGCGATCGCGCGGTGGCCCGCGGCCGTGAAGTGTTCGGAGTCGTAGTAGTCCGCCGCGGAGAAGTGGCCGCGCAGGTCGAGCGCGTCGGGAAAGAGCGTCTCGAACGGCGCCCAGCGATCCGGCCTGGGATCGGTCCCCTCGGACGAGACGAAGACGGCGAGCAGCGGACGGCTGCCCACCAGCGATTTCAGGCGCTCGAGCGCGGCGACGTTTCCAGCCAGGGCCTCGTCGGTCAGCGGTACGCCGGGAAGCTGTTCCGCTCGCAGCTTCAGCCAGAGCGTGGAGAGCCGCAGGAGCGGCTTCTCGTCCACCATCCCGTAGGTCTCGAGCACGCCGAACGGACGCGCGCGATCGACCGCGGGCAGCACCATCACGACGGCATCCGCCCCGAGCAGGCCGTTGGCCTCGAGCCAGGCGGTCCAGTTCTGCGGCCCCCAGCCGGGCGCGGAGACGTTCACGGCCTCGATGCGGAAGCCGTCCTCGCGCGCGCGGGCCTCCACGATCCGGCAGAACAGGTCGCCTTCGTACACCCGGCCCCCTCCGTAGGTGATCGAGTCGCCGAGGAACAGCACGCGGGCGACGCCGGCGGGCTTGGGATCCAGGACCGGAGGTCCGCGCAGGCCCAGCGCGTTGATCTCGATCGGGTCTCCGTAGGTCGAGATGATCTGCGACGGGCGCATCGCGTAGCCGAAGCGGGGGTCCCGGTCGTACGTCATGACCTGACCGACCCCGAGCACCCGCATGGCGAGCTCGGCCAGGGCCAGAACCAGG
>CAZMKX010000560.1:0-3161 GCA_964566375.1 uncultured Myxococcales bacterium | reverse complement strand
GCAGGACGGTGTAGTCGAGGTTCACCTGCGACTGCGCGATCTCGGCCTCGAGCTGGGCGATCTGCGCCTGGTCGACGCGAAGGAGCGTCTCCGCCGAGTCGAGCTCGGACTGCGAGGCGTAGTTCTCGGCGCGCAGCTTGCGCTTGCGGTCGGCCTCGATGCGGTGGAGCGCCGCGTTCGCGCGCACGACCGCGAGCCGCGCCTTCATGCTCTCGAGCGCGGCGCGGTAGTCGCGATCGTCGAGCTGTACCAGCGGGTCGCCGGCCTTCACGCGGTCCGCCTCGTCGACGAAGAACTTCTCGATCCGGCCGGGAATGCGCGTGCCGATCGAGATGTACTTGTCGGCGGTGACGACGTAGCCCGAGCCCGACAGGATCGGCGCGGCCTGGGCGCTGCCGCCCGCTTCGATCCGGCTCGCGAAGTCGATTGCGACCTGGCGCGGCCCGCCGAAGGCGAGCCATGCGCCGATTCCGAGCAGCGCGAGGAGCACGGCGCCGCCGACCCCGATCCACAGCCACGGCTTCCGCGTCGGCGGCCTGGCCGCCGGCGAGCTGCGGTCGATGCGCAGCGCCTGAAGGTCGTCGCGCAGGTTCCGGGGGGCTTCCGCGGTCATGTCACGCCTTTCTCAGCGCGTCGACCGGGCGCATGCGGGCGGCGCGCGCGGCCGGCGCGAGCCCGCCGAAGACGCCGATCAGGACCGCGAGCGCGAGCGGCATCACCAGGTCGACCGGCGCGACGCGGAGCTGGATCACGTTCGTGGTGAAGGTCGCGGCACCGAACGCGATGCCGCCGAGCAGCCACGAGATCAGGATGCCGAGCAGCCACGCGCCGAGCGCGCCGAGCGCGAACGCGAAGAGCGCCGTCATCACGGACTCGGACAGGAACGAGAACAGGATCGACGCGCGCGAGAAGCCGAGCGCGCGCAGCGTGCCGATCTCGGACGTGCGCGACAGCACGGCGGCGTACATCGTGTTGGTCGCGCCGAAGACGGCGCCGACGCCCGCGAGCACGGCCAGCCCGATCACGATGATGTAGAGCGTGTTCGCCGACGACGAGAGCTTCTCGTAGTACTCGACCTCGCGCGTGGCCTCGAGCGCGAAGCGCGGGTCGTCACCGATCCGCCGCGCGAGCGCGTCCATGTCGGCGCCGGGCGCGACGCGGACGCGGAAGCCGGAGTAGGGCAGGGTGCGCTTCGCGTCGTTCGCGAGCTCGCGCGCGTCGACCCAGACCTCGCTCTCGAAGGACGATCCGCCCGACGCGAGGATCCCGACGACCTTCCAGTCGCCGCGGCCGAAGTGCAGGCTCGAGCCGAGCGTCGCGCCCTTGTAGCGCGAGGCGACGCCGCGCCCGACCACGGCTTCGCCGCTCGAAGGCGTGAACATCCGGCCCTCGACGATCTCGACCTCGTCGTGCACCTGGAGCGCCGCGGCCTCGACGCCGCGCACGAGCACGTTCTCGCGTCCGCCCGCTTCGGTCTTGAAGAACGGCTGCACGACGAGCTCCGGCGAGATCAGCGGGTTCCCCTGGGCGTCGCGCGCGATGCCTTCGAAGAACCGGATCGCCTGGAGCGACTCGAGCGAGAGCTGGCTCGAGCCGTCGTTCGACGCGCCCTTGCGCATCACCACCAGGTTCTCGGGCGAGCCCGACGAGACGAGCGTGCGCTTCAGGCTCGCGATCAGGCTCCAGAACAACGTCGTCGCGATCACCACCAACGCGATCACCACGACGGTGAACGCGGTGCGCGTGCCGCGCGCGATCAGGCTTCGCCAGCTGTACGAGAGCGGCAGGGCCATGCGACTAGAACACCTCGCGGAGGGTCTGCGCGACGCTGCGCTTCGACGCGCCGAGCGCGGGCAGCCAGCCCGAGAGGATCCCGATGAAGAAGGCGATGAAGACCGCCTGCACCAGGATCGCGTCGGTGACGATGAAGCCCGTGAGCGGGCCGAGCTGCGCCGTGCCGCTGGTCGCACTGCTCCGCAGGAGCGACGTGAGCCCCAGCGAGATGAATGCCCCCGCGATCCCCGCGATAGTCGAGAGCACGACCGCCTCGGCGAGCAGCGTCGTGAAGATGATCTTCTTGCGGAAGCCGATCGCCTTCAGGATCGCGATCTCGCCCACGCGCTCGCGCACCGACATGCTCGCGGTGTTGGCGGCGATGAAGACGATGCAGAGCGTGACGATGCCCGCGACGATCAGGATGATCGTGACGATGCCCTTCAAGCTGCCGAAGAAGCTCCCGAAGAAGCTCTTCTCGGTCTCGGACTCGGTCTCGCCCTCGCTGTTGCGGAACATCTCGTCGATCTGCCGCATGACCGGCTCCACCCGGTTCGGATCGTCGACGCGCGCCCAGATCGTGCCGAGCGTGTCGAACGGCGTGCCCGCGGCGGCGAGCGACTGAACGAGATATTCGCGCTGGAAGTAGAACTGCGGCGAACGATCGTTGGGGATCTCGCCCACGATGCGGAACGAGAGGGCCGGAATCGGGAAGACCGTGCTCTGCAGCGAGACGACGTCACCGACCTTCCACTTGTTCTTGCGCAGCGTGTCGCGACCCACGATCGCCGCATCGCGGTACTTGCGGAAGTCCTCGAGCGCCTTCGGGTCGATGTTCCAGTCCGCGTACACCACGCCGAAGTCCTCGGGGTCGACGGCGAAGTTCGGAAACGCGACGCCCTTGGCGGGATCGACCGCGCCACCGAACCAGTTCCAGCTGATCGCGGCGACCACGCCCGGAACGCCGCGCACCTTCGACAGGTACGAGTACGGCAGCGGATAGACGATGCCCGCCTCGTTGTGGATCGAGATGCGGGTGTTCGACGCGAGAGAGTTCAGGAACGTGTCCAGGCCCGCGGGCATCGTGCGCAGGATGCAGACGAGCGCGATCGCGAGCGCGATCGCCGAGGCGGTGAGCAGCGAGCGAAGCTTGTTGCGACCCAGGTTCTTCAGGATGAACGGCAGGTACTTCATCACGTGCCCGATCCCCGGGCTCCGCCGCCCGGACGCGTCTCGAGCAGCACCCCCTTGTCGAGGTGGATCACCTCGTCGACCCACTTCTCGGCGCGCGGATCGTGCGTGACGATCACCACGGTCTTGCCGAAGTCGCGCTTCAGGGTCTGCAGGAGCGAGAGGATCTCCTCGGCGTTCTTCGCGTCGAGATCACC
>CAZMKX010000559.1:0-3163 GCA_964566375.1 uncultured Myxococcales bacterium | reverse complement strand
AGCCGTTGTCGCCGCTGACGTAGATGATCAGCGTGTTGTCGAGCTTGCCGGCGTCCGCGACGGCCTGGATCACGCGGCCGATCTCGGCGTCGGTGTACGCGAGGTAGGCCGCATAGATGTTGGCCTGCTTGATGTAGAGCTTCTTCGCCTCGGCCGAGAGCGAGTCCCACTGCGGCAGGTCCTTCGGCCAGGCCGTGAGCTTTGCGTCCTGCGGGATTACGCCGAGCTTCTTCTGGTTGGCGAAGATGCGCTCGCGCAGCTTGTTCCAGCCCTCGTCGAAGAGGTTCATCTTGCTGATCTTGTCGACCCACTCCTGGGTCGGGTGGTGCGGCGAGTGCGTGCCGCCCGGCGCGTAGTACACCATGAAGGGTCGGTCGGGCTGCAGCTCGGACATCATCCGGATGCGGCCGACGGCGTCGTCGGCCATCGCGGTGATCAGGTTCCAGCCGGGCTTGCCAAGGTAGGGCTCGATCGGCGTCGTGTTGCGGAACAGGTTGTTCGGCTGCCACTGGCTGGTGTCGTCGCCGAGGAAGCCGTAGAAGTAGTCGAAGCCCTTTACCGGCCCGGTCGGCCAGTCGGTGAACGGCCCCGCCTGGCTGGCCACCCATTGCGGCGTGTTGTGATCCTTGCCGAACCACGACGTGTCGTAGCCGTTCTGGCGCAGGATCTCGCCGATCGCGACCGCGTCGCGCGGGATCACACTGTTGTAGCCGGGGAAGCCGGTGGCCTGATCCACGACGACACCGGTCGCTACCGAGTGGTGGTTGCGGCCCGTGAGGAGCGCCGCGCGGGTCGGCGAGCACAGCGCCGTGGTGTGGAAGCGCGTGTAGCGAAGTCCCGCCTTGGCAACCCGATCCAGCGCCGGCGTCGGGATCACGCCGCCGAACGTGGACGGCGCCGCGAACCCGACGTCGTCGGTCATGATCAAGAGGATGTTCGGCGCGCCCTTGGGCGGCGCGACGAGCGGCGCCCAGCTCGGCTTCGAGTCGACGGCGTTCGGACTGATCGAACCGTCGAACGGCGCCGGTGGGTTCGGCAGGTAGCGCCCGTCGATCGTGCTCGTCGCGCCCGGCTCTCCGGGCTTCGCGCCGGTACCTTGCGCTCTCGCAAAACCGGATGCCGTCGACGCAAGAGCGATCGCCACGAACAGCACGAGTGGTCTTGCCGCTGTGTTCACGAGTGCACCTCCTCTCTGCTGCGAACCCTCGGAGCTTTACCGCAGCGATCCGATTCCTGGCTATCCGAAATCCGGAACACGCGGTTCTGGAGCAGCATAGAATGAACCGAGACGTGAAAGAGACGAGCTGTGTGGACACGAACGCAGTGACCGATCCAGACGCGGGCGTATGCGACCTCGATCGAGCTGCATCTCGTATCCGCGGCTGGAAGACGTGCGTGACTCCGATCGCGCGCGGACCGCTCGGTGGCGAGATTCGCGAGGCGGTGCGTCCGTCGGTTCGCTTGGCCCGTCTCGTGACGGACACGGCTGTGGCGCTCGAGGCCGTACCCGTCGCCGCGGAACCCGGCGAGTTCTTTCACGTCGCCGCGATCTCCACACCCAGCGTGTGGCAGGGCCTCTCGGTGCGTCCGGACTTCTTGATGCTCGAGCAAGGCGAGGTCGCGTCTTCCTTCGTGCTTCCGGCCGGCTGTGAGCTTCTCGTGGCGCGACTCGATCGAAAGCGTGTCGCTTCCGTCTGGCGCTCGCGCGCGGGCGCGGACGCGGAGCCGTCGCAGCGCCGGACGGAGGTTCGCGCTCCATCGGCGCGGGAGCTCGTGGAGCTGCGAGCGCTCATTCGGGCGCTGCTCTCGTGCGACGCGCTCGACGAACCCGAGTGCGTCGCCTCGGCGGAGGACGATCTCCACGAGCGGGTCGCGTCGATGCTCCAGGTCCCCCAGCTGCCCCACGATCTGCCCCCGGAGACGCGCAATCGCGCCCTGCGCCGCGCCCGGGAGTATATCGAGGCGCATGCGGCCGAACGCTTCTCTCTCTCGACGCTGTGCGTCGAGTCGCGCTGCTCCGAACGCACGCTTCGCACGGCGTTTCGCGAGCACCTCGGAACGACGCCCATGGCGTTCGTCAAGAAGCTGCGCCTCGAAGGCCTGCGACGGGACCTGCGGGATGCGTCATCGCACGCCACGACGGTTCTCGATCTGGCCTTGCGTTGGGGGTTCTGGCACATGGGCCACCTGGGACGCGACTACCTCTCGGCGTTCGGCGAAACGCCGAGCGAAACCTTGCGCGGGGTGCGGCGCTTGGTTCGGGAGAACCGCCACATCCCGGGGATGTGAGCGCTTCGCCAACGCCCACGCTCCACGTCAACCTCGAGGCGATTTCCGGTTGAGCGCCTCGAGCTCCTCCAGCGTGCGCGGCCAGTCGGACTTGAGCAGACGCGAGAGGGCGCGGTCTGCGAGCAGCTTTCCGCCCGTCTGGCAGCGCGCGCAGTAGTTCGTCTCGTTCGACGCGTGCACGATGCGCTGCACGGGAGATCCGCAGTCGGGGCACGGCGCGCGGTAGCGGCCGTGTACCGCCATCTCGGGCCGGAAGGCGGTGACCTTCTCGGGGAACGTGTCGCCGGCTTCCGCGCGCAAGCGCTCGGTCCACTCACGCAGTACCGCCTGCGTCGCGTCGTGGAGGCGCGCCAAGTCCGCATCGCCGAGCTTCTGCGTGAGTGCGATCGGCGAGAGCCGCGCGCGGTGCAGGATCTCGTCGGAGTACGCGTTGCCGATTCCCGACAGCAGTCGCGGATCGGTGAGCGCGCGCTTCAGCGTGTGGTTCGCGCTGCGCAGCACGCGGGCGAACTCCGCTTCGCTCGCGTCGAGCGGCTCGATTCCGCCGGGGTCGTGCGCGGCGAGCGCGGCCGCGCCGCGCACGAGGTGGAGCGACGCCCGCCGCTTCGAGCCGGCCTCGCCGAGCGCGAGCGTTCCGGTGCTCCAGTCGAACGCGACGAGCGGCTTGCGACCGCGCGGCTTCGCGCCCTTGTCGGTCCAGTGCAGACGGCCCGCGATCATCAGGTGGATGACGATGAAGAGCTCGCCGTCGAGCGCGATCGCGATGCGCTTGCCGATCCGCCGCAGGCCCGTGACCGCGTGGCCCGCGAGCTCGGGCGGCGCGGGCGCGACCGAGCGCAGCACGAACGGCGTGACGACCCGCACCCGCTCGAGC
>CAZMKX010000558.1:0-3164 GCA_964566375.1 uncultured Myxococcales bacterium | reverse complement strand
GGCGCTCGTTCGGTCGCGCGATGATCGTCGACCCGTGGGGAACCGTGCTCTGCACGGTCCCGGACGGCGAAGGAGTGGCGCTGGCCGAGCTCGACTTCGCCCGACTCGAGGACGTCCGGCGGCGCCTGCCGTCGCTGCGACACCGCCGCCTGTAGGCGCGCGGCTCAAGCGGCCTCGGAGCGGTGCCGATTTCGCCCAGCGATGGGGAGCGCGGCTCTGATCGTGCGCATGAGCGGGCAGCCGGACGAGCTGTTCGAGATCACGTCCGCCGAGACCCTGATCGGCCGCGCCCCCAGCTGCGACCTGCAGATCCCGGACGAGAGCATGAGCCGCGAGCACGCGGTCGTCCTGACGGACGAAGGCACCCACGTGCTCGAGGACCTGCAGAGCACCAACGGGATCAAGGTGAACGGCAAGCGCGTGCGCACGGTCGAGCTCAGCCACGGGGACGAGATCGAGATCGGCCAGACCCGCCTGGTCTTCACCCTGCGCTAGGGATCCCGGCCGGGGGGTAGTCCGCTTCCCTGTTTCTTCCCGCGGGTTCCGCGACCTCCCTGCCCCGCCCTTCCCCGGGGCCCGGCCGGCGGGCACGGCGCTTGCTGACTGTCCGGGGCGTGAGATTCCGCTGGCTCTCCCAACGCGCGCGCGAGATCGTCTCCGAAACCCTGGAGGACGAGGCCGAGCCGGAGCTCGAGCGGCTGCTCGTCGCCGGGGCCGTCGTGGTCCGCGAGGGCGAGCATTTCCGGATCGAGAGCGGCGAGGATGCCTGGAGCGACCTGGAAAGCCGCGCCCGAAGGCTGGAGGGCCTGTGCGACTGCGGCTCGCTGCTGTCGTCCCACGGCGGCCGCGCGCACTGCCGCAGCTGCGGTCGCGAGTACCGCCAGACCTAGGACCTAGGACACGCCGCTCGGCGTTTCCTGCTGCATGCGCTGCCAGCCCGCCTTGACCAGGGCACAGACCTCTTCGCTCGTGTCGACCAGCGAGAAGAGCTTCAGGTCCTTCTTGGCGATCAGGCCCATGTCGAGCACGCGCGTCTCGAGCCACTCGACCAGCCCCGACCAGTAGTCGCTGCCGACCAGGATGACCGGGATGTCCTTGCACTTGCCGGTCTGCTTGAGCGTCAGGCACTCGAACATCTCGTCGAGCGTTCCGAAGCCGCCCGGCAGCATGACGAACGCGCAGGCGTACTTCACGAACATGACCTTGCGCGCGAAGAAGTAGTCGAAGTGGATGACGGTGTCGGCGTAGCCGTTGTCGTGCTGCTCGAAAGGCAGCTTGATGTTGAGCCCGACGGAAGGTGCGTCGACCTCGTGCGCTCCCCGGTTGGCGGCTTCCATCGCGCCCGGACCGCCGCCGGTGATCACCGCGAAGCCCTCGCGTCCCAGGCAGCGTCCGATCTCGCGGGCCATCTGGTAGGTCACGCCGTCGCGCGCGGCGCGCGCGCCGCCGAAGACCGAGACCGCGGGCCAGATCGGCGCGAGCGTCTCAAAGCCCTCGACGAACTCCGCCATGATCCGGAAGATCGTCCACGTGTCTTTGCTGCGAATTTCCTTCACGGTCATTCGCGCTATCGGAGTCTGGTGCGGGCGGATTGACCGCGTCCTCGCAGCTGGTGCAGCTCACGCGAAGCTGGTGGCGCGAGCGGACGTGCGTGTCGTCGGGTGATTCCAGGTCGAGCCGGAGCTCGAACGTGGCCTTGCGGACGTGGCCGTCGGGCAGCAGCGTCGCTTCGCCGATCGCGTCGATCTGAAGCCGGCCCTCGAGGCCTTCCGTGACGCGGATCGATTCGCGCGCCACCGAGCCGCTCGCGCGACGCGACAGCGGAGACTTCGGATCGACTTCCCAGCGCAGCGGCAGGTCGACGCCGAGATTGAAGCGACCCGTCTGCGGCACCGTGCGCCGCGCCACCCAGGCCAGATCCCCCTCGGGCTTGCGCGTGGGCAGCGCGGTGACCAGCCAGTCGAGGATCGCGACGTCCATCAGCATCGGGTGCGGACTCTGCCAGTACGGGCGGATCACGTCGCCGTTCGCGTCCAGCTCGATCGATGCGATCGGGCGTGCGCGCATCTCCAGCGGCGTGTCACCGCCCAGTGTCTTCTCGCTCGGGCCGAAGCCGACGCTGCCGGCCTTGGGCGTCTTGATCGAGATGCCCTTCTCCGAGATCGCGAACTCGCTTCCGCCATCGGGCGTGCCCTCGGTGCGCGCGTAGTAGCGATCGATCAGGAGCTCGAGCTCGGTCTCGCCGTTCGCCGCGAGCTTCGGCCGCAGGATCAGGTCGGCGAAGCGCACGCTCCGGGCCGGCGCGCCATCGATCTCGAAGCTGTCCTCGGCCTCGAAACGCCAGCGCTGCTCCCGGGCATCGGAGAAGCCATAGGGAGGCTGCCCGGATCTCGAGCACGACAACAGACAGAGCCCGAGCAGCAAAGCGCGTCGCATGGAGCGGCGAGTCTCGCGTTGCCCTGCCCCCGTTTCAAGCCGCCACGGCGCTGTGTTAGGTTCGGATGGATGGTGGAAGCGAGCGGAGCGACCCCCGACTACGGCGAGAGCGCGCTGGTCGCGCGCTTGCAGGCGGGCGACGCAGAGGCGTATTCGCAGCTCGTGCGCGCGCAGGGCCCGCGCATGCTCGCGGTGGCGCGGCGCATCCTGCGCGCGGACGACGAAGCCGCGGACGCCGTGCAGGAGGCGTTCATCTCCGCCTTCCGTGCGATCGGCAACTTCGAAGGCGGTGCGAGGCTGTCCACCTGGCTGCACCGGATCGTCGTGAACGCCTCGCTGATGCGGCTGCGCAACCGCACGCGTCGCCCCGAGGTGTCGATCGAGGAGCTCCTGCCGCACTTCGTCGAGGACGGCCAGCACGTCGAGGAGCCGCGCGAATGGCGCAGCCCCGAGCCGCTCGATGCGCTCGAGCGCCGCGAGACACGCGAGCTCGTCCGTTCGCTGATCGACGAGCTCCCGCAGGACTATCGGACCGTGCTGCTCCTGCGCGACATCGAAGGGCTCGACACCAAGGAGACCGCCGAGCTGCTCGGCGTGACCCCGAACGCCGCGAAGATCCGCCTGCACCGGGCCCGGCTGGCGCTGCGAACCCTGCTCGACCCGCACATGCGTGAACGAGGAGCGATGTGAACTGCCGCGAATGCACCGATTTCCTGCACGACTACCTC
>CAZMKX010000557.1:0-3166 GCA_964566375.1 uncultured Myxococcales bacterium | reverse complement strand
AGCGTCGCGATCGATCGAGGAGAGGTGCGTGGAAGACTAGAGCGTCCGTCCGAGGCTTCGAACTCGAAACCTCCACCCCGCCGCCGGCGGAACCCGGGATGCTCTCTTGCCACAGATCCACCTTTCCGAAGTCTCCTTCGCGCATCGCGACTCGATTCCATTGCTCGAGCGCGTCGAGCTCTGCTTCACCGCCGGCTGGACGGGCGTGGTCGGCGCCAACGGCTCCGGCAAGACGACGCTCTTGCGCCTGATCGCGCGCGAGCTCGAGCCGGAGTCCGGTCGCGTGATCCACGAGCCGCGCGCGCTCGCGCTCCGCATCTGCCCGCAGCGCGTCGAGCGGCCGGGTCCCGAGGTCGCGGCGCTCGCGGCGACACAGAATGGCGTCGCGCGGCGATTCCGCGCCGAGCTCGCGCTCGAGCCGGCGGATCTCGCGCGCTGGAGGACGCTGTCACCCGGGGAGCGCAAGCGCTGGCAGATCGGCGCGGCCCTGGCCACCGAGCCCGACGTCCTGATCCTCGACGAGCCGACGAACCACCTCGATGCCGAAGCCCGGGCAATCCTGGTCGCGGTGCTGCGGCGGTTCGCGGGAATCGGGATCGTGGTCTCCCACGATCGCGAGCTTCTGGACGAGCTCACGCGCGCGACGGTCCGCATCGCTCGCGGGAAGGCGGACCTACATCCCGGCCACTACACGCAGGCGCGCGCGACGTGGCTCCACGAAGAGGCCTCGCTCCGCGCGCGTCATGCGAGCCTGCGCGATGCCGCGCACGCGCTCGAGCGCCGGATCGGCGAGCGGCGCAGCGACCGCAACCGCGCCGAGGCGCGCATGAAGACGAGCGCGCGCATGAAGAGCATCCACGACAGCGATGCGCGCGCGCGCTTCAAGCAGACGCGGCGGCGCTCGGCGATGACCCAGCTCGGCCACGAGATCGCGCGCACGCACTCGAAGCTCGCACACAAGCAGGCCGAGCTCGCCGAGATCGAGCTCGCGAAGGACGTCGGCCGGGACCTCTTCGTCGACTTCGCGAAGGCCGGCGCGAGCCGGCTGGCCTGGCTTCGAGCCGAGGCGCTTTGCGCCGGAGACCGGCTCGTGCTCGAGGATTTGGATCTCGCGCTCGAGCGCGGCTCGCGAATCTGGCTCCGCGGCCCGAACGGCGCCGGCAAGACCACCCTCGTCGACGCGCTCGTGCGCTCGGCGGCCGTCCCGCGCGAGCGCCTGCTCGTGCTTCCCCAGGAGATCGACGCGCGGGAGGAGCGCGCGCTTCTCGACGCGGCTCGTGCGCTCGGCGCGCGCGAGCGCGGTCGCCTGATGGCGCTCGTCGCGGCGCTCGGCGTGGAGCCGCGTGCTCTGCTGGCGTCGCAGCAGCCTTCGCCGGGCGAGGCGCGCAAGCTCGCGATCGCGCTCGGCCTGTCGCGCCAGGTCTGGGCGTGTCTGCTGGACGAGCCGACCAATCACCTCGACCTGCCTTCGATCGAGCGGCTCGAAGCGGCGCTCGCGGTCTATCCGGGCGCGCTTCTTCTCGTCACCCACGACGCGCGGCTGGCCGCGCGCTGCACGCACGTCGAGTGGCGCATCTCGCGCCGGCGCGTCGAGGTCCGATCGATCGTGAACGAATCAGACTGACTCGGACTTCGCCCAGGCCAGGCCGCGCCGCAGGAGCTCGTGGTAGACCGGCAGCTCCCACGAGCCGCGCTCGATCACCGGGTAGTAGTCGAGTACCGGCTGCATGTCGTAGTGGCCGCGGCAGTGGCCGAGCGTGAGATACAGGACCTGCCCCTTGCCGAAGTCGTGCAGGTACATCACCGGCCGCGGCGCGTCGTCGTTCCACTCGGCGGGATCGAAGCCCGGCACCTTCCCGGTGAAGCGCGTCTCGAGCAGCGTCTTCACAGGTCCGTGGAACTCCGACAGGTAGAGCTCGTCGTTCGCGTCGAAGGGCTCGATGCCCTTCACCAGCGGGTGCCCCGGATCCGAGACGGTGACCCGATAGGGCTGGATGGGAGGGTGCGCGAGGAACTGCGAGCCCAGCGTCTGCATGAAGCGCGGCGCGAGACGCGGGCAGCCCACCTTCATGCCGTCGAACTCCAGGATCGAGTTCGTGCCGTGGAGCGCGAGCCAGCGGCCCCCCTCCTCGACGTAGCGCGCGAGCGCCTCGGCCTGGGCCGGCGTCGCGCGCACGTCGCAGGTGTAGGTGACCAGCAGGTCCGCGGACTTCCACGCTTCGGTGTCACTCCAGTCCTCGAGCACGCGCGTCCGCACGCGCGGATCCGCCGCCAGGTGTTTCAGCAGCTCGAGGCGCGCGTAGTCGAAGTCGTGGAAGCGCCCGCCGCAGACGAGGACGGCGCGAATCGACTTGCTCACGCGCGGCTCAGAAGTTGACGCGCTTGGTGAAGCCGCCGTCGGTGACGAGATTCACGCCGGTGATCAGGCTCGACGCAGGGGCGGCCAGGAACGCGACCGCGCGCGCGACCTCTTCCGGTGTACCCATGCGCCCCTGGGGACAGGCCTTCAGCGTCGCCTCGTAGAACGGCGGCATGGCCTTCTGGATCATCTCCCAGGCGCCGCCCGCGAAGTACACCGGGCCGGGCGACACCACGTTCACGCGCACGTTCTGCTTCGCGACCGCGTGCGCGAGGCCCGAGGCGTAGTTGACCAGCGCTGCCTTGAGCGCGCCATAGCCTCCCGGCGCGCCGAACGTCTCGACCGCCGCCGTCGTGCCGATCACCACGATGCTGCCCGCGCCCGACTTCACCAGGTGGGGCAGCGCCGCCTCACACGCGCGAACCGTGCCCATCAAGTCGACCTCGAAGTTGGCCTTCCACGCCGCCTCGCCCTGCCCGGCGCTGGCCGAGACGTTCGAGACCAGCACGTCGATCCCGCCGAGCGCCTCGGCCGACTCGGCGATGAAGCTCTTGAGCGCGTCGGCGTTCGAGACGTCTACGGCCTTGCAGAAGACCTTCACTCCCTTCTTCTCGAGCTCCTTCTTCGCCGCTTCGACGCCTTCCGCGCCGCGCGCGCAGATGGCCAGATTCGCGCCCTCGCTGGCCAGGCAATCGGCGATCGCGCGTCCGATGCCGCGGCTCGCGCCGGTGATGACCGCGCGTCGACCCTTCAGTCCGAGATCCATGAACCGTCCCTCCCGCGATCGCCCGATCGCGCTCCGATGGC
>CAZMKX010000556.1:0-3167 GCA_964566375.1 uncultured Myxococcales bacterium | reverse complement strand
TCGGGTCCCGCGTCGGCAACAAGCGCTGGAACCGCCCAGGATCGCTTTTCTTTCGGGAGTCCGAGCCTCGGTTCCAGCCTGACGAGATCGTCGCTCACGGTGTCTCTCGCAGCGCCTCAGATTCGCTTGCCGGCCCAAGGAGTTCCAGCGAGGCGCCCTCTCCGTCGCCCTGGCCGCTCGGACGCAACATAACGTCCTTTATGTACCGCTCGAATCTAGCCGATGCCAGGGGAGGGCGCTACTATCATGGCCATGTGGCCAGATCAGATGGCCAGGAGGTAAGGACGATGGCCAAGCGAGAAGTCGCGGTCGGAGACTTCCGGCAGCGGGCCACCGAGCTCGTCCGGCACGTCGAGGAAACGAAGGAGGCCATCACGATCACGCGCCGCGGCGTGCCGGTCGCGGAGCTCCGCGCCGTGACCGTCGATCCCGAGGCCTTGCTCGGATCGGTCACGTACCTCGATCCCGACCTCACCCGGCCCGTCGTCGGACCCGAGGACTGGGAGGCCGCTTCGTGATCGTGCTCGACACCGCCACCTGGATCTGGCGCGCGAGCGATCCGAAGCGCCTCACGACCAGCGCGCGTCGCGCGATCGACGAGGCGGAGCGCGCCCTCGTCGCGGCGATCAGCGTCTGGGAAGTCGCGATGCTCGTCGCGAAGCGGCGCATCCAGCTCGACCGCCCCGTCGAGCAGTGGGTCGACATCGCGCTCGCGCTGCCGGGAATCCAGCTCGCCCAGCTCGACCCTGCGATCGCGGTGCGCAGCACAAAGCTGCCCGGCGAGTTTCATCCCGACCCTGCGGATCGGATCATCGTTGCGACTGCGCTCGAGAACGCCGTTCCCATCGTCACCCCCGACGAGCGGATTCGCTCCTATCCGCACGTCCAATCCACCTGGTGAGGCGTTCGCCGGAGGTCCTCGAGTTGGAAGCAACGTTCTGCTTCGTAGACCTCGCTGGTTTCTCGGCGCTCACAGAGACCCACGGAGACGACGCCGGCGCGGACCTCGCGCGGCGCTTCTCAGCCCTGACCGACGCTGCTCTCGGGTGTGAAGCGAAGATCGTCGACACCGTCGGCGACGCAGTCTTTCTCGTGTCGGAGGCACCTTCCGGAATGATTCACGCGGTCGCTCGGCTCTGGGAGGCGGCCGACGCGACGCCCGAGTTCCCCGCTCTGCGCGCCGGCCTTCACCACGGCGAGGCGGTCCTCCGCGACGGCCGTTGGTTCGGGACGTCGGTGAACATTGCTGCTCGCGTGGCGGCGCTAGCATCGGGCGGGCGCGTGTTGGCGACCGCCGCAGTTGCGCGGGCGGCTCGCGCGGAGGGAATCGCGGCCGATCCGCTCGGGCCCATGTCGCTCAAGAACATCCGCGGGCGGATCGAGATCTTCTCGCTCGAAATCGGCGTGGAGTCGAACACGACGGTCGATCCCGTGTGCCGCATGCGCATCCGGCCCGAGACTGCGGCCGGCCATCTCCGCTTCGGCGAGCGCGACTACTGGTTCTGTTCGCTGCGGTGCGCCGCGGAATTCGCGGCGCATCCAGACGCGCATGCCGACCGCGGGTAGTCGGTGGCCGTTCAGAGCTCTCGCGGCGCCGCGGCCCTGTAGAACGAGACGCTGCCAAACGGTGTCAGCGCTCGGCCAAGTTCGTCTGCGCTCGCGAAGCCGGCTTCGCGCATCAGCCCTGGCAAGCGCCCCTCCCAGTTGTCGCGCAGGCGTGTCGCGCCATCGAGCCAACCGACGCTGCGCGAGAGCAGGCCAAAGAGCGCATTTCCTTGCGGACCGAAGTCGAGCACGTGGAGCTCTCCATCCGGCCGCAGCCAGCGGTGCATCGCCGCGAGGGCTTCGCGCTTCTGCTCGGTCGTCAGGTGATGCAGCACGAGGCTCGTCAGGATCCGGTCGAACGACGCGGGTTGAAAGACCGGCTCCGAGTTCGCGAGCCCTTCTTTCAGTTCCACAGCGACGCCTGCCCGGGCGATCTTCCCTCGCGCGATCTCGAGCACGCGGGGATCTCCATCCAGGCCTACGACACGTGCCCGCGGCTGCCGTGTCTTCGCGAGGATCGCGAGCGTCCCCGTGCCGCAGCCGACATCGAGAACATCGTGCCCCGCCGCGATCTCGGCCTGATCGATCAGGCGACCCTTGAGCGTCTTCTCGCGCAGCGTGAGCGCGAGGAGGGGATCGTAGAAACGCCTGAGCCAGTCGAATCCCAGAGCGGGAACGTAGGAACGCTCAGCCACTTCACACCTCCAGGCGCCGCAAGCGAAGTGCATTGCCGATCACCGAGACCGAGCTCAGGCTCATCGCTGCGGCCGCGATCATCGGATTGAGCAAGAGTCCGAGCGGCGGAAAGAGCACACCGGCCGCGACGGGCACGCCGAGCGCGTTGTAGACGAACGCAAAGAACAGGTTCTCTCGAATGTTCCGCATCGTCGCGCGGCTGATGTGCAGCGCCCGAACGATGCCGCGGAGATCGCCGCGCACCAGCGTGACGCCAGCGCTCTCCATCGCGACGTCGGTGCCCGTGCCCATGGCGATGCCGACGTCCGCCTGCGCGAGGGCGGGCGCGTCGTTCACGCCGTCGCCCGCCATCGCGACCACACGGCCTTCCGCCTGCAGCCGGCGGACGATGTCCGCCTTCTGGTCCGGCAGAACGTCGGCCAGCACCTCGTCGAGCCCCAGACGCTTCGCGACCGCCTCTGCAGTCGTCCGGTTGTCGCCCGTCAGCATGACGACCCGAATCCCCTCCTCGCGCAGGCGTCGGACGGCCTCGGGGGTCGAGCTCTTGATCGGATCGGCGACTCCGACAATGCCCGCGAGCTTCCCCGCGACCGCGAGGAACATCGCCGTCTGCGCCTCGGCGCGCATTCGACCTGCAACCTCGCCGAGAGCTCCCACGCTCACACCGAGCTCCTCCAGAAGTCTTGCGTTGCCGATCGCGACCCGCCGTCCTTCGACTTCTCCGACGACACCACGTCCCGTGCGAGACTCGAACGCGCGCGCGTCCGTGAGCGCGATCTTCTTCTCCTCCGCGCCGCGAACGATCGCCTCGGCCAGGGGATGCTCGCTCGCACGCTCGAGCGTCGCCGCGAGTCGGAGGATCTCGTCCTCGCTCCATCCCGCCGCTGCTGCGACCCGTACGACCTTCGGTTTGCCCTCCGTCTGCG
>CAZMKX010000555.1:0-3167 GCA_964566375.1 uncultured Myxococcales bacterium | reverse complement strand
CTCGAGGTGGCGGCGCACATCGAGTCGGTGCGCGTCTCGTCGATCGACTCGTCGACCGAAGCCGCGAACGTGCGCAAGCGCTCCCAGGAGCTGACCGAGCTCTCGACCGTGCTCAAGTCGCTCGTGGGGCAGTTCCGGGTCTGAGCCTCAGCCGTTCGGGACCGAGGCGCCCGTCATCATCGATACGACCAGCGCGCGCAGCTCCGGCGACGCGGTCTGCGCATTGCCCGAATCGAACGGCGGCTGCGGGTCGTACTCGATCGCGAGCTGCATCGCGCGCGCCGCGGGCTCGCCCGCGATCTTCGCCGCGAGCGCGAGCGCCATGTCGATGCCGGCGGAGACGCCGGCGGCGGTCACGATCCGGCCGCGCATGACGACGCGCTCCTTCACGGGCTTCGCGCCGAGCTGCGCGAGCGCGTCCATCGCCGCCCAGTGCGTCACGGCTTCGACGCCGTTCAGGATCCCCGCACCGGCAAGCGCGAGCGCGCCGGTGCAGACCGAGGTGGTCCACTGCGTCGTCGGGTGGACCTTGCGCAGCCAGGCCTGAAGCGCGGCGTCGGTGGCGATCGCCAGGCCGTCCGGACCGCCGGGCACGAGGACGATGTCGGGGTGCTCGACCTCGTCGAAGGTCGCGTCGGCGAGGATCGCACACGCGTGCGTGTCGGTGCGGTACGCGCGCTTCTCGCGTCCGACGAAGACCGTCTCCATTCCAGGCAGGTGCGAGAGCACCTCGTACGGTCCGATCGCGTCGAGCGCGGTGAAGTTGTCGTAGATGGCGATGGCGAGCTTCACGGGGATCTCCTTCGTTCAGCGTTTCTCGGGCGGAAGGGCGCGCAGCCTGGCGACCAGCCGCGCGTGGGCTTCGAGGTCCACGGGCCGGTGCTTCGCCGTCGCGCTCGCGGGGTAGCGGCCCAGGAAGTTCCCGCCCGCGCGGTCGAGCGCGGGGCGGATCGGGCGCGGCGCGAAGCCGCCCCCGCAGTTCGGGCAGACGTTCTCGAGCGGACCGTCCGCGCACGCCCGGCAGAACGTGCACTCGAAGCTGCAGATGCGCGCGTCGAGCGAATCCGGCGGAAGCGGCCGGTTGCAGTTCTCGCAGGTCGGTCGGAGCTCGAGCATGGCCGCATTCTCGGTGCGGAGCGCGCTGGCCGCAATGACAAAGGTCCCACGGATCCGGCCAGCTCAGGAAGCGGTCGCGAGCTCCGAGCGCCCGTCCCGATCGTCGACCGCGATCGGCAACCCGTCGCGGAAGATCACCCAGCGCGTGTGCCCGGCCGGCACGCGCGCGCCCGGCGTGAGGATTCCGACGAGGTTCAGCGGATCGGCGGCGGAGACGCGCAGGATCGCGCCTTCCTCCGGCTTGGCGCGCGCGCGTCGAAGCGGCGGAATCGCCTCGGGAAGGGCGAACTGCTCGCCGGTGAAGCCGGTGACGAAGCGCCCGCCGCGGACGAGGCCGCGCGCCTCGAGGCGCCGCAGGGCCGCGTGCACGGGACGCCAGCGGTCGGGCAGCCACTCGCGCGCGAGCAGGTCGCGGAAGACGACACCGTAGCGGTGCAGCAGCCTCCACGCGGTCGCCTCGGCGAGCTCGTCCGCGTCGGCCGGCTGGCCGTGCGCGACGAGGAGGCCCCAGCGTCCTTCGGGGACCACGAGCCCGCCCGGCAGCACGCGGGCGCGGCCGGGTCGACGCCGCTGCTGCGGGCGCGACGCGTTGCCGAGCAGACGTCGCAGCGGCGCGAAGCCGTCGCAGCTGACGAGCCCGTGCGCGACCAGCTCGCGAAGCGCCTCTTCCACCTGCACCGGGAGAAGCCGGCTCGCGGCCTCGAGCTCGCTCGCGAAGAGCGCCCCGCGCGTCCGCAGGACCTCGAGCACCCGCTCGGCCGGCCCGCGCAGCGTCGTCGGCTCGGCGGACCGAGCGCGAGAGAAGTGGAGCAGCGACTCGAGATCCGCGCGCGGAAATACACCGATCGGCGTCAGCCGCGAGGGCTGTGTTCCCGGCTCGACGGGTGCGGGAGAGACCCGCCCCCAGGCCGCCGCGCCCGACAGGCACAGCGCGTCGAGCAGCGCGGGCTTGTAGCCGTCGACGCGCGCGGGCAGGAGCGCGTCCTCCCAGGCCGCCGCCGCGGCCTCGAAGCCCGAGAGCCGCTCGAGCGCCGCGAGCAGGCCGCCCTCGCCCGCCAGCCGGGTCCCGGACGCGAGGTGCTGCCAGCCCAGCAGGAAGCGCAGGAAGACCTGCGCGCTGACCGGCTCGATCTCGCGCCGCAGCCGCGCCAGCGTGTAGCGGTGGATGCGCGCGAGCAGGCTGCGGTCGCAGAACTGCTCGACCCCGAGCGCGGGCTCGAAGCGGCCGCGGACCGCGATGCCGCGCCCCTCGAGGCGCGCGAGCGCGGACTCGACCGCGAGCGGAGCGACACCGATCCGCGTCGCGAGCTCCGCGGCGGTCACCGGCCCGAGCAGCGCGAGGTGGCCCCGGGAGGCGGCGTCGAGCGCGCCCTCGAAGTCGCACGTGCGCTCGGCGAGCGCGGCCGGCAGGGCGGGAAGCGGCTCGACCGGCGCCCCGGGAAACAGCGCGCGCAGCTCGGCGAGCTTCTCGCTCGCGAAGACCCGCGCGCCGTCGGGCGTTCGCGCATGCGACGCACGGCCGTGCGCGACCAGCGCATCGATCGACGTGGCGACGCACGGCAGGTCTTCCGGTCGCACGACGACGAGGTCGGAGAGCAGCTCGTGCAGCTCGTCGGCGTCGCGCGCCTCGGGCGCCGCCTCGACGCGCACGCGCGCGATCGCGTCCGCGTCGAGCCGCGCCAGGTCGCGCGCGTCCTCGGGCAGCGAGTGGCGCAGCGACACGGCGCGCGTCCGCCGCTCCTCGAGCGGCGCGTCGTCGAGGAACGCGTAGGGCCGCGCGTTCAGGATCTCGTGGCTGAACGGCGACGGCTCGACGGTGTCGAGGCAGTGCATGCGCACGTCGCCCGACTCGATCCGCTCGAGCAGCGACTCGAGGCCGCGCACGTCCGCGGCCTCGGTCAGGCAGTCGCGCATGGTCTGCGCGACGAGCGGATGGTCCGGGATCTCGACGGGATAGGTGACGTTCTCCTGGCACGCGGCTTGATCGGGAAAGGCGGCCGCGAGCAGGTCGTCCGCCTGAATGCGCTGGATCGGGAACGGCACGCGCCCTT
>CAZMKX010000554.1:0-3170 GCA_964566375.1 uncultured Myxococcales bacterium | reverse complement strand
GTTCCGTCATCGACGAGCTCCCAGATCTCATCCATCTCGTCGTCGGTCACTCCGATGCAGCCGTTGGTCCAGTCGAACTCGCGGTGCACCTCGCCGACCCAGCCTCCGTCCGCGGGAAGTCCGTGGATCATGACGCTCCCGCCCGGCGCAATGCCAGCCTCGCGCGCGAACTCGAGATCCTTCTCGTTCGGATACGAGATGTGGATCGCGCGGTAGAACTTGCTGTCCTCGAGCCGCATGTCGAGAACGTAGTGCCCCTCGGGCGTGCGGCCGTCGCCGTTGCGCCGCTTCGGCCCCGCGGGGTTCGGCCCGAGCGAGATCTCGTAGTCGCGCAGCACGCGGTCCTTCACGAGCAGGAGCAGGCGACGCGGCTCCTTCAGCACGAGCACGAAGTCGGCCTTCACGAGCGGCGCTGGCCGCTCGTCGGGCACCGACTCCGCGCTGTCTCCGCTCCTACTTGCGGAGGCTGCGCTGAAAGATGCGGTCGGCCTTCTCGCTCGCCTCCTGCGCCTGCTTGGCAGCGGCGTCGGCGGCCGCGCGCGCGGCGGCGGCATCGGCAGCGGCGGCGGACGCCTTCGCGTTCGCCTCGTTCGCGACGCGGAGCGCTTCAGCGGATTCGGCCCGGGCCGCCGACACGTCCGAGTTCGTCGCGCAGCCCGAGGCTGCCAGCAAAACGATCAGGGAGCCCGTCAGCACTCCCTTCATTCCAAACCGGCTCATTCGGCCTCCTTCAGATCCCGTCGGATCCTACGACACGAGGCGCGCACCACTCTGTGATCGCGCGCACCGGACAGGGGAATAGCACGCCCGAATGAAATCTCACGGGTTCGCTATAGAATTCCCTCACATGCCCCGGCACCTCCCCCGCTGGCTCGTGACGCTCGCCTCGCTCTTCCTGCTGCTCGCCCCCACGCCCTCCCGAGCGCAGGAGCAGAGCTTCGACAGCATCGCCGGCGCCTGGTGGTTCCGGCTCGCCGGCAAGGACGCGGGCGCGATCTACGCGGTGTTCGGGCCGACGACGGGAGGCTCGTTCCCGGTCGAGGACATCCCCGTCGACGACCGCCCGAGCTTTGGCTTCTCGCGCGAGCTGGGCGCGTTCTTCGCGATCGACGCCGGTCAGGAGCTGGCCTTCGACTCGAAGGGCAACGTCACGGGCACGCTGGCGCTGACCGGCGCCGATCCGAGCCCCGCGGGGGCCGTGGGGGCGCTCACGATCGCGAAGGGCAAGCCGAACAAGGACTTCACGCGGCTCAAGCTGCGGGGCACGCTGCTCGGCGACGGCGCCGCGACGCCGCTCAACGTTCGCCTCGACGGACGGCGCGTGCCCGTGAACTTCCCGGTGCTCACGGGACGGGACCCCGACGGAAAGCTCGGCGGCAACAAGGTGACGAGCCGCGTCTACCAGCTCGACGTCATCACCAGCGCCGCGCGCGGCCTGCCGGGTTACACATTCCTGGGTAGCGGGCCCGCGGAGATCGACGGCGTCGAGGTTCCCGACGTGTCGATGGCGGGAACCGTGATCCTCGCGCCCGACAAGCAGATCTTCGGCCTTCTGGAGGAGTCGTCGGACTTCGGCACGGGCACGCTCGCCGGAAAGCTCCACCTGCCGGACGCGAGCGTGGTCCCGAAGCTGAAGCTCACGGCACGCGCCGACCGGAAGGTGACCGCGAAGGGCGAGCTCAGCGAGGCGATCGAGCCCGTGCTTTCGGTTACGCCCGCGTCGTTCGACTTCGGCGGGGTGCGGCTCGACGCGACGACGCCGCCGACGCGGGTGTTCCTGGTGTCGAACGTCGGGGTCGGATCGCTCTCGGGGACGGCGACGTTCCAGAGCGGGAGCAGCGCCGACTTCAGCTTCGTCGGCGATACGAGCTACGGGCCGCTTGCCCCGGGCGGAACCGCCGCGCAGATCACCGTCCAGTTCGATCCCACCGCCGCGGGCGCGAAGTCGGCCGAGATCCTGTTCAGCGTCACGGGGGGCGCGGGCTCGCGCCTCGTCAGCGTCACCGGCACCGGCGGCGTGGCCGTGCTGACGGCCGAGCCGCAGGCGGGCCTTCCCTTCGGGAACGTGGTCGTCGCGCAGTCGCGTACGCTGTTCTTCACGCTCACGAACACGGGCGACGGCCCGCTCTCGGGAGCCGCGACGATCACGACCGGCACGACCGACTTCGCGCTGGTGCTGACGGACGACGCGACCACCACCGTCCTCTCGATTCCCTACACGCTGCAGCCCGCGGAGCAGCAGCTGATCCGCGTGCGCTTCACGCCGACCTCGGCCGCGCAGAAGACCGGCACGCTGAATCTCACCGGCGGCGGCGGCGCGCAGCGCGCGCTCAGCGGGACGGGCGTCGCGAACTGACCCGCGCCCGGCGTCAGTTCGCGGGCATCGGGCACGCCGACGCGACCGAGTGCGCGAGCAGGATCCGCCGCACCTCCTCGATCGTCTGCGGCGCGGATTGCATGCCCGAGTGCGGGCTGCGCACGATCAGCTCGGACTCGACGCCGTCGATGTGCGCGCTCTCGTACTTCACCACGCCGTCGCCGGCCGTCGTGAGCGGCGCGTCGTCCTCGACGGCGATGATCGAGTGCGCCTTCACGGAAGGGCTCACCGGAATCTCGGCCATCGTCTTGATGAAGGCATTGCCCGGCGACATGTTGTCGATGCTCGTCGGCATCCGGTTGAACGTCACGGCGCCCGCACCCTGTGGCGCGAGCGTGACCAGATCCGTGCCGACGCGCGCGACTTCGCTGGGCAGCCGGACGAAGTACTCCGCCAGCCGCCGGACGAGCTGGGGCCCGGCGAGGTAGCTGCCGCGTTGCGGGGTGGCCAGGAAGATCACCTCGGTCACGAACGGCAGCGGCTTCACGAAGACCGTCTTCCGCAGCATCTCCCGGTCGGACGACGGCAGCTTCACCTGGTCGAACGGCGTGCTGGTGATGTTCGCCCAGAACCGATCGCCCGAATCGATCGCGGTCAGCTTCGTGAGCAGCCCCCCCTGGCTGTGCCCCATCACCACCATGTCGGCCGCGCAAGGGTCACTGCCGTTCGCGTCGGCGCGCGCGAACGCCTGCGCGAGCTCGGTGCGAAGCTGGTAGCCGGAGTACGCGATCGGATTTCCCGAGTCGTAGGTGAAGAACCAGAAGGCGTAGCGGTCGCGCAGGCGCTCGTCCGC
>CAZMKX010000553.1:0-3173 GCA_964566375.1 uncultured Myxococcales bacterium | reverse complement strand
CGGCAGCTCGGGAGGAGAGATGAGGGCTGCAGTATTCCACGGGGCGCACAAGCCGCTGACCATCGAGCAGGTCGATCTCGATGCGCCGGGCCCGCACGAAATCCGGGTGCGAACGGCGTACGCGGGCATCTGCCACAGCGATCTTCACTTCGTCGAGGGTCTGTATCCGTTCATCGCCCCGGCCGTGCTCGGCCACGAGTCGGCGGGGATCGTCGAAGAGGTCGGGTCCGCGGTCGAGTACGTGAAGGCCGGCGATCCGGTGATCACGTGCCTCTCGGTCTTCTGCGGTCACTGCGACCACTGCCTGTCCGGCTTTCCCAACCGCTGCGGCGGCCGTGCGACCGCGCGCAAGCCGGGTGAGAAGCCGCGCCTGTCGCAGAACGGCAAGCCCGTGCAGCAGTTCGCGCATCTCTCTTCGTACGCGGAGCAGATGCTGGTGCACGAGAACGCGGTGGTGAAGATCCGCCCCGACATGCCGCTCGACCGGGCGGCGCTGATCGGCTGTGGCGTCACCACCGGCGCCGGCGCGGTGCTGCGCACCGCCAACGTCGAGGCCGGCTCGACCGTCGCCGTGATCGGCTGCGGAGGCGTGGGGCTCTCCGCGATCAACGGCGCCGAGATCGCGGGCGCGGGACGCATCATCGCCGTGGACCGCATCGCGTCGAAGCTCGAGCTGGCGCGGCAGTTCGGGGCGACCGACGTGGTCGACGCGAGCAAGGGGGACCCTGTGGAGCAGGTGAAGGAGCTGACGAAGGGAGGAGTCGATTACTCGTTCGAGGCGATCGGCCTGAAGGTCACCTGCGAGCAGGCGTGGAAGATGCTGCGCGTCGGCGGAACCGCCACGGTGATCGGAATGGTGCCCATGGGGCAGTCGATCGAGATCCCGGGCTTCGACCTGCTCTCGGAGAAGAAGCTGCAGGGCTCGATGATGGGCTCGAACCGCTTCCGCATCGACATGCCGCGCTTCGTGGACTTCTATCTGGCGGGCAAGCTGCACCTCGATCCGCTGATCTCCCGGCGCATCCCGCTGGAGCAGATCAACGAGGGCATGGCCGCGCTCAAGACCGGCGAGGTCGCGCGACAGGTGATCGCCTTCCAGGGCTAGAGCCCGGCCGCTACGCTGGCTGCGCATCGAGGGCCGAGACGACCGCAGTCGCGAACTCGTCGGTGGACGCCGAGCCGCCCTGATCGGGTGTCAGGCGGCGCCCGTCCGCGTAGACGCGCGAGATCGCACGGTCCAGCCGCGCCGCAGCCTGGCCGAGACGCAGGTGCTCCAGCATCAGCGCTGCCGAGAGGAGCGTTGCGGTCGGGTTGATGCGGCCCTGACCGGCGATGTCCGGCGCGGTGCCGTGCGCCGATTCGAAGTAGGCGAAGCTCTCGCCGTAACAGCCGCTCGGCGCGAGCCCGAGACCGCCGATCGTGGCGGCGCCCTCGTCGGAGAGCACGTCGCCGTAGAGGTTCGGCAGGAGCAGCACGTCGATGCTCTTCGCGTGGCTGACGAGGCGGTGCGCCATGTCATCCACGATGAACTGCTCGAATTCGAGGCCGTCGTACTCCTGCGCGATCTCGCGCGCGATGTCGCAGAACCAGCGATCGGTGGCCGGCAGCATGTTGGTCTTGGCCGAGACGGTGAGCTTGCGGCGTCGTGTGAGCGCGAGCTCACACGCGAAGCGCGCGACGCGTTCGGTGCCGCGACGGCTGATCACCTTCGCGGCGTAGCGCGCCTCGCCCGGGGGCATGCGCGAGCGCGATCCGGGAAGCCCGGCCCGGACGAGGTCCTCTGCGGGGCCCATGATGCCCACGTACATGTCCTCGAGGTTCTCGCGCACGATCACGTAGTCGATGCCGGCGGGATCCGCGAGCGGCGAGCGGAAGCCGCGACGCCAGCGGATCGGCCGGACGTTCGCGTAGGTCTCTCGGCCCCAGCGCATGTACAGCACGCCCGGCGTCGTGCCGTTGGTGGAGCCGAACAAGACGGTGTCGGCCGCGTCGATGCGCTCGTTCACGTGCTTCTCGCGCTCGACGGGCTCGAGCTTCGCGAGCTCGCGGCCGGGCGGCAGCTCGTCCCACTCGATCGGCAGATCGAGGGCGCGAAGCACGCGCAGGGTCGCGGCCATCGCCTCCGGCGCTGCGTCATCCCCGGGGATCACGGCGACCTTGGAAATGCGGCACCTCCTGCGCGCTGCGCTTCGCGGCGCGTGCGTTCATACTGCGCCCGGGCGTCGTCAGGACGCAACGAGCGGAGGTTTCCCCATGCCCGTGAGCCGCGAGCGCCGCGGCCGCATTCTGATCACGCGGCTCGAACGCGCCGAGAAGCGCAACGCCATGAACGGCGAGATGACCCGGGGGCTCGACGCGGCCATGAACGAGCTCGAGGACGCCCCCGCGCTCTGGGTCGGCATCCTCGCAGGGGAGGGTGGGGTCTTCTCCGCTGGTAGCGACATGAGAGACGCCGCGCACAACTCGACCGAGCGTGGCGGGCCGTACGGCGTCGTGCGCCGCCAGCGTGCGAAGCCGCTGATCGCCGCGGTCGATGGCCTCGCCTTCGGTGGCGGCTTCGAGATGGTGCTCGCGTGCGATCTGATCGTGGCCTCGCGCGCCGCGAGCTTCGCGTTGCCCGAGGTGAAGCGCGGTCTGTTCGCGCTCTACGGCGGCGTGTTCCGCGCCGCGCGCGCGCTCCCGCTCAATATCGCCCGCGAGCTCGCTCTCACCGGCGATGCACTCTCCGCCGAGCGCGCCGAGCGCCTCGGCCTGGTGAACGTGCTGTGCGAGCCGGGGCGCGCCATCGACGAGGCCGTCGCGCTCGCCGAGCGCATCTGCGCGAACGGCCCGGTGGCGGTGCGGCAGAGTCTGCGCGTGCTCAACGAGTCGATCGAGGCCACCGACGCGCTCGCCTGGGGCTTGTCGAGCGACGCGGCCGAGGTCGTTGCGAGGTCGGAAGACAGGCGTGAAGGCGTCGCGGCGTTCTTCGAGAAGCGCAAGCCGGAGTGGAAGGGGCGGTAAGACCCCAGCCCCGCGCACGCGCTGCGCGATCGGAGCGGCGAACGCGCACTCGCTCGCGCCGCGGCTACGAGCTCGAGGGCGGAGCCGCGCGCTCGCGCGCTGCCGCCGGATCCCTCAGGAACAGCTCGAGAACCTGCTCGGTGACCCACGCCAGGTAGCGCTTGCGCCCG
>CAZMKX010000552.1:0-3176 GCA_964566375.1 uncultured Myxococcales bacterium | reverse complement strand
GGTGACGAAGCCGAGCGCGGCCATGCGCGAGGCGATGGCCCGCGCCGAGGTCGGCGACGACGTATACGGCGAGGATCCGACGGTGAACCGGCTGCAGTCGCTCGCCGCCGCGCTGCTCGGCAAGGAGGCCGCGCTCTTCGTCCCGTCCGGGACGATGGCGAACCAGATCGCGCTCCGCGCGCTCACGGAGTCGGGCGACGCGGTGATCGCGCCGCGCGATGCCCACGTAGTGCTGTACGAATCCGGCGGTGCGGCGGCGCTCGCGGGGGTGCAGCTCGTGGAGGTCGGCGCGGACGGCGTCTTCACCGCGGAGGCTCTACGTGCCTCGGTGTACCCGGCGGACGACCACTTCGCGCGCACTCGCGCGATCGTCGTCGAGAACACGCACAACCGCTCCGGTGGCCGGATCTTCCCGTTCGCCGAGCTGCAACGCGTGGCGGAGGCGGCGCGCGCGCTCGGGCTGCTCATGCACATGGACGGCGCGCGGCTCTGGAACGCCGCCGCCGCCACCGGGATCGCGGTCTCGCGCTGGGCCGAGCCTTTCGACACGGTCGGCTTCTGTCTGTCGAAGGGCCTCGGCGCGCCGGTCGGCTCGCTGCTCGCCGGCTCGCGCGCGCGGATCGAGCGCGCCCACCGCTTTCGCAAGCAGCAGGGCGGGGGGATGCGTCAGGCGGGTGTGCTCGCCGCCGCGGGGCTGTACGCGCTCGAGCACAACGCGAAGCGCCTGGCCGACGATCACGCCAACGCGCGCCGGCTCGCGGCCGGGCTCGCAGAGGTGCCCGGAATCCGCGTGCCGTCGCCGCCGGAGACGAACATCGTCGTCTTCGAGCGCGCGAACGCGCCCGCCTACAGCGCCGCGCTTCGCGCGCGCGGCGTGCTCGCAAACCCGCTCTCGGCGAGCTCGCTCCGCGCCGTCACGCACCTCGACGTCGACGCGGCCGACATCGAGGCCGCGCTCGCGATCGCGCGCGAGGTGCGCGCGTGAGCCGTGCGAAGGGGCTGCGCTTCGAGTGCACGATGTGCGGCGGCTGCTGCACGTCGCGCGGCGAGTACGCGCACGTGTACCTGAACGCCGACGAGCAACGCGCGCTCGCCGACGAGCTCTCGCTCTCGCTCGCAGAGTTCCGGCGCCAATACACGTTCACCGACGAGTTCGGCTGGACGCAGCTCCGCTTCGACACGCAGGCGTGCATCTTCCTCGAGCCGGAAACGAATCGCTGCACGGTGTACGGCGCTCGGCCGACGCAGTGCCGCACGTTCCCCTTCTGGCGCGACATGGTCGCGAACGGCGCCTGGACCGCCGACGCGCGCAAGCTCTGCGAGGGCGTCGGCAGCGGTCCGCTGCACTCGCCGGAGTCGGTCGAAGCGCGGATGCTCGAGATGGAGCTCGCCGACGAGACGTGAGCGCGAAGCGTGGCTATGCTCGGGCCGCGATGACGCGACGCCGACACACCCCCGCAGGCGCCGACTCCTGGCCGCGCGTCGCCTCGCGGCTTCGCGAAGCCGCGCACCTCCGCGAGGAATTGCCGACGGAGCGCCAGCGCGTGCAGCCGCTCGCGCTCGAGCTCGCCGGCCGGGTGCAAGGCCGGCGGGTGCTCGACGTCGGGCCCCGCTCGAGCGCGCTCGCGACCGGCCTGCGCGAGGCGGGCGCCGAGGTGCTGGTGACTGCGGATCTGCTCGAGCCGGGAACTCCGCGCGGCCCCTTCGACGTGATCACCGCCGCGCACTACCTGGACGACTGCGCCGATCCCGAAGCCGCGCTTCGCGTCGCGGGCAAGCTCCTGCATCCGCGCGGGCGCTTGATCCTGGTCTTCGCGCATCCCTGGCACGGCGTCCGTGACGGCGTCGCGCCGCATCCCGGACTGGCGACGCTGCCGGCCCTGCTTGCGACGCTGCGCGCATCGGGCCTGCGCCTCGTCGACGCGGCCGAGCCCGAGCCCGTGGCGGTCGCCGCGGGCGAGAAGCCCGGCGCGCGCCATCTCGTCCTCGTCGCCGAGCGCACCGGCCGGCGCACCCGGAACCGCGGGACCAGCCGCTAGTCTCGGCGCAAGGCAAGGCACGGGGACCCGCCGACGCGAGGTCCGGTGGACCGCAAGGCCCGCGCTGCGCGGCGCGCGCCCTTCGGGACCGCGCCCGGCCGTCTCTCCGGCCGTGGTCTGGCATACGCACGGGCGTTCACAGTCCCGCTCGTCGCGCTGGTGGCGGCGTGCGTGGGCCTGCACCCCTTCATGCGCGACGGCGTGACCTGGCAGCTGTGCGACCGGCGCCTCGCGGACGTCGTCGTGCACGCCCCCCCGGCGACCCTTTCGCGCCGATGAGCGCACTCGGAGCGCTCTCCTCGCGCGCGCGGAGAGGAGCCTGCGCTCGGGCGAGCTCGACGATGCGAAGCCCGCGTTCGACGCGCTCGTCTCGTACGACGCCGCGATCGCGCCCGATTCCGCGAGCGACACGGTGCGCGGGCTCCTCGCGGCGATGCAATCCGCCCTCTGGGACTCCCGCGCCGGCTGCTAGACTCGGCCGAAGTCCACGACCGGGAGATTGCACGCGATGTCGTTGAGCAAGAGTTCGAACTCATTCGCGCGAACCCCCGCCGGGCTCTCGCGGCGTGAGCTGCTCCTGGCGGGGGCGTGTGCGCTCGGCGCAGCTGCGGTGTGGCCGCGCGGCGTCTTCGCCGCGCCCGCGCCGACGTGGCTCGAGGTCGCGCAGAAGAGCCCGCTCGTCTACGTGTCGCCGCTCCTCGCGGACGGCGCCGAGAGCCGCTGTCACGGCGAGGTCTGGTTCTTCGTGGACGGCGGCGACGTCGTGCTCGCGACCGCCACGAAGACCTGGAAGGCGCGGGCGCTCGAGCTCGGCCGCGACACCGCGCGCATCTGGGTCGGCGACTTCGGTCCGTACGTGAAGACGCCCGAGAAGGTGAAGGCCGCGCCGAACTTCGTCGCGAAGGCGCGCCTCGACAAGGACCGCGCGGTCTTCGACCGGCTGCTCGCGGCGTACGCGGTGAAGTACGCGGACGAGTGGGGCAAGTGGAAGCCGCGCTTCGAGTCGAGCTACGCCGACGGCTCGCGCGTCGTGATCCGCTACTCGCCGGTCGCGGGCTGAGTCAGCGCGCGCGCTCCACCTCGCGGTAGCCGATCGCCTCGGCGACGTCGGCGGTCTCGATCGCGTCGCAGCCCTCG
>CAZMKX010000551.1:0-3177 GCA_964566375.1 uncultured Myxococcales bacterium | reverse complement strand
ACCAGCTCCTGATCGGAACTCCCGAGACGGTGATCGAGAAGGCGAAGACGATCCTCTCCGTGATCCGGCCCGGCATCTTCACGCTCTTCCACGTCCAGGGTCCGGTAGAGAACCAGGACCGACTGCGCAGCCTGGAGCTCATGGGCAAGCACGTAGTGCCGGCGCTTCGCGAGTACGCACGGCAGCTCGGTCTCACCGGCCCGTACGAGCGTCAGCCGGGCTCGCGAGAGCTGCGCACGGGTGAGAAGCGCCTGCCCGTCGTCGACCTCGACCGGCTGAAGGGGCTGGGGTTGAGCGGCTAGCAGCAAGGCGGAGCGTTTGGAGCGACTAGCGGGCGAGCGCGCAAGAGCTACGTTCCGCGCGCGCGATGGCGGCGGGCGCCGCGAGGGCGGCAGGAGGAACGGGTGGAACGGCAGCTGACTGAACTTGGGACTCGCATTCGCCGCTGGCGCGAGGAGGGAGACATGACTCTCCAGAAGCTCGCCGAACAGAGCGGGGTCGCGACGAGCACCATCCAGAAGGTCGAAACCGGACAGATGGTCCCGACGGTGGCAGTGCTGATGAAGATCGCCCGCGGGCTAGGGCGTCGCCCGAGCGAGCTGATCTCGGACGAGCCGGCCGATGCCGAGGTCGCGCACCTGCGAGCCAAGCAACACTACGCGATGGGTTCGCGCCGCAACCTCCGGGTGGTACGGCTGTCCGGGGACGTGTTCGAGCCCGAGATCGAGGTCTGGCGCGTGATCCTCCAGCCCGGGTATGGGAGTGGACGGGGCACCTTCTCGATTGGGGGCGAGGAGGTCGTGGTCTGCGAGGAGGGCACCCTCGAAGTCATGGTCGGCGGCGAGACCTTCGAGCTCCAGGCGGGCGACAGCCTGCACTTCAAGGCTTCGCTTCCCCACGGCTGGCGCAATGCCGGCGACGTCCAAGCCTCCTTCACGGTCGCCTGCAACTTCCCGCGACAGTTCCGAGCGGCGCTCCACCGCAAGCTGCGTCCCCGGCGCAATCGCTGATCCATGCGGGCGTTTGACCCGCGGTGCGCTCAGGAGTAGCGTTTTCCGATAGGAAACCACTCCGGGGCCAGACATGATCCATGGGTCGACTGCCGTCGTCGACTACGATCTCCTCGTCGAGGAGAGCCGTGTCCATGCCGCCTGCTACGTCGACCCGCGGATCTTCGAGGACGAGCTCGAGCGCATCTACCACCGGATCTGGGTCTACGTCGGCCACGAGTCCGAGGTGCCCGAGCCGGGCGACTACAAGCAGGCCTGGATCGGCCGCCAGTCTGTGCTGCTCATCCGCGGCGAGGACCGCGAGGTGCGTGTGCTGATGAACCGCTGCGCGCACCGCGCGGCGACGCTCTGTCAGACCTATCGCGGCAACACGCGCGTGCTGCGCTGCGCGTACCACGGCTGGACGTTCGGCTGCGACGGGCAGCTGCGCGGTATGCCGTACGCGGACGCGTACGGGCCGACGCTCGACAAGAGCAGGTGGGGCCTCGACGCGCCGGCGAGGGTCGACCGCTATCGCGGCTTCGTGTTCGCGAGCGTCTCCGCCGAGGGGCCGTCACTCGCCGAGCATCTCGGCCCGCCGGTCCTGGAGCAGCTCGACCTCTTCTGCGACCTGTCGCCCCTGGGGGCGCTGAACGCATGCGCGGGGACGAACAAGTACGGCTACGACGCGAACTGGAAGCTGCAGATGGAGAACTCCATCGACGGCTACCACCCTAATTTCGCGCACCAGGCGTTCTTGAACGTGGTCCAGAAGCGCAGCGGGACGAAGATCGACGTCTTCGAGGGAGGCTCCGCGGGTCAGTCGCGGGACCTGGGTCGCGGGCACAGCATGCTCGACTCGCGGGCGTACAACCTGGCGAGCCCCGAGACGCGCAAGCGGCTGGAGCTCTTGAAGCTGGCACCCTGGGGCAAGGCCTACTGGGAGGCTATGGCCGCGCGCCACGGTGAGCGCCGGGCGGAGGAGCTGATCCGGATCGGCGGCACGCACATGCACGTGTTCCCGAACCTGGTCGTGCTGCAGAACCAGATCCGCACCATCCGTCCGGTCGGCGTCGACCGGACGGAGGTCTACCTGAGCCCGGTGCTGCTCGCCGGAGCGCCGGACGAGCTGAATGCGCTGCGTCTGCGCATGCATGAGGCTTTCTACGGCCCCGCGGGCGGCGGCGTCCCGGACGACATCGAGATGTTCACGCGCGTGCGCGCGGGCCTGGAGTGCAAATCCACGCCCTGGCTCCGCTTCGAGCGCGGGCTCCACCGCGAGAAGATCGACGCCGACGGCACGCGCTACGGGCAGATGACGGACGAGGTCCCGCAGCGCGCGATGTGGCGGCACTGGAAGCGTTTGATGACCGGCGAGGCCGAGACGTGAGCAGCGATCGCTTGGCAGTCGAGTCGTTCCTGTACCGCGAGGCGCGGCTCATGGACGAGAGCCGCTACAAGGAGTGGCTCGACCTCTTCACCGAGGACGCGCTGTACTGGATTCCCTCGAACGAAGACGAGATCGACCCGTCGCGCCACGTGTCGATCGTCTACGCCCCCAGGCCACAGCTCGAGGCGCAGATCGCGCGCCTCGAGAGCGGGAATGCCTTCACTCAGGTCCCGCCCTCGCGCATGCGCCGCATCGTGGGAAACGTCGAGCTCCAAGCCGGCGAGAGCGGCGAGCTCCACGTGTGCGCGGTGTTCCATCTGGTCGAGGTGCGCCTGGGCCAGCAGCACTCGCTGGCGGGTCTCTCCCGCTACCGCCTGCGCCGGCGGGGTGACGACTTCCAGATCGCGTACAAGAAGGTCGAGCTCGTCGCCAACGACGAGGTGATCGACAACCTGACCTTCCTCGTCTAGAGGCGAGCGCGGAAAGGCGACGAGATGCGCATCGGGCTCAATGGGGGAGGGGACTTCAACCGAGTCGACGACGTGCTCGAGCACGTGCGCGGCGGCGCGGCGGACGGCTTCCGCAGCTACTGGCTCTCGCAGATCTTCGGCGTCGACGCGCTCACGGCGATCGCGCTCGTCGGCCGCGAGGTCGCGGGGATGGAGTTCGGAGTCGCGGTCGTGCCGACCTATCCACGTCATCCCACGGCGCTGGCGGTGCAGGCGATGACGGTGCAGCAGGCCATCGGTGGGCGCCTGGTCCTGGGCATCGGTCCGTCGCACAAGCTGATCGTCGAGC
>CAZMKX010000550.1:0-3185 GCA_964566375.1 uncultured Myxococcales bacterium | reverse complement strand
ATCGGGAATCAGATCCAGACCGAGATCGAGTCGTCGGACCGGATCGACGTGGTGATGGCGTTCATCCGTCGCACCGGAATTCGACCGCTGCTCGAAGCCTTGCGTGCCGTTGCCGCGCGAGGTGCGCCGATCCGCGTGCTGACGACAGCGTACACCGGCTCGACCGAAGCGCTCGCGCTCGATGCGCTGCGCGAGATCGGCGCCGAGGTGCGCGTCTCGTACGACACGACCGGAACACGGCTGCACGCCAAGGCATGGCTCTTCCACCGCCAATCCGGATTCTCGACCGCGTACATCGGCTCGTCGAACCTCACGCACTCGGCGCAGATCAGCGGGCTCGAGTGGAACGTGCGCGTGTCGGGTGCGCGGAATCCGGACGTCGTCGACAAGGTGACGGCGGTGTTCGAGAGCTACTGGAACAGCGACGACTTCGTCGCGTACGACCGCGACGAGTTCCTAGCGCGCGTGGACTCCGGCGCCGCGGAGAGCAGCGGGGTTGCGCTGAGCCCGCTCGAGCTGCGACTCGAGCCGTTTCAGGAGCGGCTGCTCGAGCAGATCGCGCTCGCGCGCGAGTCGGGTCGCCACCGCAACTTGCTCGTCTCGGCCACGGGCACCGGAAAGACCGTCATGGCGGCGGTCGACTACGCTCGGCTGCGCGAGGCGCTTCCGCGCGCGCGGCTGCTCTTCGTCGCGCATCGCGAGGAGATCCTGACGCAGACGCTCACCACGTTCCGGCAGTGCATTCGCGACGCGGCCTTCGGCGAGCTCTGGGTCGGCGGCCGGCGCCCCGCCCGATTCGAGCACGTGTTCGCGTCGATCCAGAGCCTGGCCGCGTCGGGGCTCGAGCCCATCGACCCGGCGCACTTCGACGTGGTGATCGTCGACGAGTTCCACCACGCGGCGGCGCCGTCGTACCGCGCGCTTCTCGACCGCGTCCGCCCCGTGGAGCTGCTCGGCCTGACGGCGACTCCGGAGCGCAGCGACGGTCTGCCGCTGCTCGAGCTCTTCGACGGCCGCATCGCTGCCGAGCTTCGGCTCTGGGACGCGATCGATCAGCACCGGCTCGCGCCGTTCGTCTACTACGGCATCGCCGATGGCACAGACCTTCGCGACGTTCCGTGGCGCCGTGGCCGCGGTTACGACGTCGAGGGCCTGACGAATCTTCTCACGGCGAACGACGCCTGGGCCAAGCTGGTGCTGAGGAAGCTCGTCGACCACATCGACGACGTTCGCCGAATGCGCGCGCTCGGCTTTTGCGTCAGCGTCGCGCACGCGCGCTTCATGGCGCGAATCTTCAAGGCCGCGGGCGTCGCGGCGACGGCGGTCTGGGCCGACAGCCCCGACGAGGAGCGGCGCGCCGCGCTCGCCGACCTGGCCGCGCGGCGCATCAACGTCGTGTTCTCGGTGGATCTGTTCAACGAAGGCGTCGACGTTCCGGCCGTCGACACGCTCCTGCTCCTGCGGCCGACCGACAGCCCCACGCTCTTCCTGCAGCAGCTCGGCCGCGGCCTTCGCAAGAGCCACGGCAAGACCGTTTGCACGGTTCTCGACTTCGTCGGTCATCACCGCAAGGAGTTCCGCTTCGATCGCCGCTTCGGCGCGCTCCTGCCCGGAAGCCGCAAGCAGCTCCAGAAGCAGGTCGAGGAGCGCTTCCCGTTCCTACCCGCCGGCTGTCGCATGGAGCTCGACCCCGTCGCCTCCGAGACGGTCCTGCGCAGCATCCGCGAGGCCGTCCCCTCGCGCTGGAGCGCGAAGGTCGAGGAGCTGCGGCGGATCGCGAGCGGGCGAGCGGGTGTTTCGTTGGCGGAGTACCTGGCGGAGAGCGAGCTGGATCTCGACGACGTCTACGCCGGCGGTGGAAGCTGGTCCGACCTTCGCAGCGACGCCGGCCTTCCTGTCGACGCGCCCGGACCCAACGAGGAGACGCTGCGGCGTGCGATCGGGCGGCTGCTCCACGTCGACGACACGGTGCGCATCTCGACTTACCTGCGATTTCTCTCACATTCAGCGGCTCCGGATCTCGCGTCGCTTCCAGTTCGCGATCGGCGGCTGTTGCGGATGCTGGTTGCATCGGTCGTCGACAAGGCGGTGACCACCGCGACGAGCCTCGAGGACGGATGCGCGCTCTTGTGGGCGCACCCGCAGGTGCTCGCCGAGATCCGCGAGGTGCTCGAGGTGCTGGCGACGCGGCTCGAACACCTCCAGTACCCGGTCGCGGGACGGGCCGATGTCCCTCTGCAGGTTCACGCGCGATACACGCGGCTCGAGATTCTCGGCGCGTTCGGCGTGGGCAACGGCGCGCGGATCCCCCCGTGGCAGTCCGGCGTGTACTGGGCCAAGGACGCAAGGGCCGACCTGTTCGCGTTCACCCTCGACAAGACTAGCGGCGACTTCTCCCCCATCACGCGCTACCGCGACTACGCGATCAGCCGCGAGCTAATCCACTGGGAGAGCCAGTCGACGACGCGCGCCGACAGCGAGACCGGCCGCCGCTACCAGGAGCACGCGCAGCGCGGCTCGTCCGTGATGCTCTTCGCGCGGCTCCGCAACGACGACCGCGCGTTCTGGTTCCTGGGCCCCGCGACCTACGTCTCGCACAAGGACGAGCTGCCGATGGCGGTGACCTGGCGGCTCGAGTATCCGCTGCCAGGAGATCTGTTCTCGGCCTTTGCGGCGGCGGTGGCGTGAGGATCAGGTCGCCTGCCTCTGTCCGCTCGGCGTCCCCTGCCTGTGAAACTTTCAGTTCGCCGCGAAGTGATCCGGAAGTATCGGCGCACCTGCACGCGCCGCGACTTGCCTTCGGCTACACGTTCTGGCAACACGGAATCGCACTCGAGGATTCCCCGGTAAGTGCCCCGATTCTCCAATCCACTGTCCCCTGGCGCTCACACTTCCATCTCACTTGGCTTGTGTGGGACCGCCCAGCTATTGGTGCCGTCGTATTCGGCCGAGCATTGCCACCGTGAATCGATCGATTGTCATAGATTGAAGATCCGGGCCTGAACTCCACTTGGCATCCGCAGAGTCAGTCTGGCAGGCAAGCCAATTCGCGGATAAAGCGGCGATGCGAGCCAGTCTGCCTCACGCCACGTCGCGTCTCCGCCGCACGCGGCCGAAGTCGATGTCCTCCTCGAACGGCGACACAAAGTCCGACATTCCGTCGCCCGAGACCGAACGCCGCCTGC
>CAZMKX010000549.1:0-3187 GCA_964566375.1 uncultured Myxococcales bacterium | reverse complement strand
GTGTCATCCTGACGCTCACGCTCGTGCTCTTCACCGCGGTCGCGATCGTGCGCGAGCGCGAGCACGGAAATCTCGAGCTCCTGATCACCACGCCGGTGCAGACGCCGGAGCTGATGCTCGGCAAGATCGCGCCCTACGTCGTGATCGCGTACGCACAGGTGACGCTGATTCTCGTGCTCGCGCGCCTGCTCTTCGCCGTGCCGATCCAGGGGAGCCTCTTCGACCTGTACGCGGCCACCGGCGTCTTCATCTCGGCGACGCTCACGCTGGGGTTGCTGATCTCGACGCTCGCGCAGACCCAGTTCCAGGCCTTCCAGAAGGCCTTCGTGACGTTCCTGCCGCAGATCCTGCTCTCGGGCTTCATGTTCCCGTTCGACGGCATGCCACCGCCCGCGCGCTGGCTCGCCGAGATCTTCCCGCTCACGCACTTCCTGCGCATCGTGCGGGGCATCATCCTGCGCGGCGCGACGCTCGGCGAGGTGTCCCGGGACGTCTGGCCGCTCCTGCTCTTCTTCACGATCGCGCTGGGTCTGGCGATCGCGCGCTTCCGCAAGCGGCTCGACTGAGGCGCGCGCAGGCCTACGGAGCCCGGACTCGCCGCCGCAGGTGGCGCGCGAACAACACGACGAGCGTCACCGCCGTGAGCGGAGCGACGAACTCGAGCATCACGGCGGACACGAGGGGGAGCGCCGCGTGGCCCGCGGCGCCGACCACGAGGTATCCGGTGTACGCGGCGTACTAGGCGAGGAAGAGCGCGCCCTCCCAGCGGTCGATCCGAAAACCGGTGAAGAAGATCGGCAGACACGAGAACGCAACCGCCGTCATCACCGGCAGGTCGAAAGCCAGGATCGACGGAGACACGACCAGGCCGCCGGGCGTCACGAGCGCGCAGAGCCCCAGGATCCCGAGCAGGTTGTAGATGTTGCTGCCGATCACGTTCCCGACGGCGATGTCCCGTTCTCCGCGGAAGCTGGCCAGCAGGGACGTGGCGAGCTCCGGCATGGACGTCCCGACGGCGACGATCGTGAGTCCGACGACGACCTCGGGAACGCCGAGCGCCGCGGCGATCGCGAGGGCCGAATCCACCAGCCAGCGCCCGCCGTAGTTCGTGTACGCGACGATTCCCAGAAAGTGGATCGCGCCGTCCAGCCTGCCGAGCCCGCCGTCGATGGCGAGCCCGTAGACGAGCGCCGAGGAGCCGAGCATGAGCGGAACTTCGCGGCGCACGAGCGACTGTGCGACGACGATCGGAAGGATGAGCGTGGAGGCCCCGAGGATCAGCAGGACGTTCGCGATGTTGCTGCCCACGACGTTGGCGACGGCGATGTCGGCCTGACCCAGGAGTCCGGACTGCAGGCTCACGGTGAGCTCGGGCGTGCTCGTGCCGTACGCGACCACCGTCAGGCCGATCACCAGCGGCGTCACGCCGAGCGCCGCCGCCAATCGCGAGGAGCCGCGCACGAGCAGATCGGCGCCGCCCACCAGCAGGGCGAGTCCCAGTGCGAAGTGGAGCAGCGAAGAAGGCTCCACGAGATGGCTCCCCCAAGTCCCGCCGGCAGTCTGGCGCATTCGCGAGGCTCCGCCATTCGCCGGAGCGGCGCTCGCAGCCGCGCTGGATGAGAGCTTTCTCACGAGGCGAACGCACTCTCGCGCAGCGGAGAGCGGGGGAACTCGCTGCCCGCGCTCCACTCCTGTACCTTGCGCGGCCTCCCTCCCCGGAGTGCAGATGCTCGAGAAATGGCAGGCGGCCGTGCTCGGCCTGGTCGAGGGAATCACCGAGTATCTGCCCGTGAGCTCCACGGGCCACCTGATTCTCACCGAATCGCTTCTGGGCCTCGCCAACCCGGCGATGAAGCCCGCGCTCGACGCGTTCTCGATCGTGATTCAGGGCGGTGCGATCCTGGCGGTGCTCGGCTTGTATCGCGCGCGGGTCCTGCAGATGCTCCGCGGTCTCGGCGGTCGCGACGCGGCGGGGCTGCGGCTGCTCGCGAACCTCGTCGTGGCGTTCCTGCCGGCCGCGATCCTCGGGCCCCTCCTCGACGACTGGCTCGAGCGGAATCTGTTCCGGCCGCTGCCCGTTCTGGCAGCGCTCGGCGCCGGAGGCCTCTGGATGATCTGGCTGGGTCGCAGCCACGGCGTGCACGACGCCGAAGCCACGCTCACGCTGGACACGCTCGACTGGCGGCACGCACTCGGGATCGGGCTTCTGCAGTGCGTGGCGATGTGGCCGGGAACGTCGCGTTCGATGATGACGATCGCGGGCGGAACGCTTCTGGGATTGCGGCCGCGCGAGGCGGCGGAGTTCTCGTTCCTGCTCGGCCTGCCGACGCTGGGTGCGGCCTGCCTCTACAAGCTCGCGAAGAACCTGCTCGCCGCGTCGCGAGACGGCACACCGAACCTGATCGAGACCCTGGGCGCGGGGTCCGTGGTCATCGGCCTGGCCGTCGCGACGATCTCCGCCGCCCTCGCCGTGCGCTGGCTCGTCGCGTTCCTGAACACGCGCGGGCTGGCGGCGTTCGGCTGGTATCGCCTCGGCCTCTGCGCGGTCATGGCGCTCGCGATCTGGGCCGGTCGCGTGCAGATCTCGTGAGACCGGCCTCCGGCGCGAAGGGAAGGATTCGATGAACGAGATACTCGAGAACCTTCGCAATCCGTGGGTGATCGTCGGCTTCGCGGGGCAGGCGGTCTTCTCGCTCCGCTTCGTCGTGCAGTGGGTCAAGTCCGAGCGCGCCGGGCGGAGCATCATCCCCAACGCGTTCTGGTATCTTTCGATCGTCGGATCGGGTCTGCTCCTGATCTATGCACTCCACATCCGCGATCCGGTGATCATCCTGGGACAGTCGTTCGGCTTCGTCGTCTACGCGCGCAACCTCGCGCTCCGGCGCAAGGAGATCGAGTGACTCGCGCCATCTCGGGCCTTTCCGTCGTCGTTCCCGTCTTCGACGAGGAGGAGAACGTGGCGCCGCTCGCCGCCGAGATCGCGACGGCGCTCGCGGGCCTCGCGGTTCCCTACGAGCTGGTCTTCGTCGACGACGGCAGTCGCGATCAGACGGGCAAACGCGTGCTCGAGGCGGCCGAGCGTCATCCCGGGATTCGCCTGGTGGCGCTCGCGAAGAACCGCGGTCAGTCCGCGGCGCTGGTCGCGGGCGTGCGCGCCGCCCGCATGAGTCACGTCGCCACGCTCGAC
>CAZMKX010000548.1:0-3188 GCA_964566375.1 uncultured Myxococcales bacterium | reverse complement strand
TGCGTCTGGAAGACCTTTCCCGCGCCGCTGAAGATCTGGCGCGTGACCAGGAAGGGGATCAGCTGCTCGGCCAGGTAGTAGAAGTCCACGTCGCGGTCGACGAGGTAGTTCTCGTGGCAGCCGTAGGAATTCCCGACGAAGTCGGTGTTGTTCTTGAAGATCGAGAGCTTCCCGGGCACGCGCTCCTCGCGGATCTTCTCCTCCGCATAGAGCTGCAGGTCCTCAAGGATGCGCTCGCCGGCGCGATCGAAGATCACCAGGTCGCGCGGGCTCGCGCACTCGGGCGTGGCGTACTCGGGGTGGCAGCCGGTGTCCTGATAGAAGCGCGCGCCGTTCTCCAGGAACACGTTCAGGAAGTGCTCGGTCGTGATCAGCTTCTCGAACAGGAAGCGTATCGCCTTCTCGACCGGCAGGGTCTTGCGACCCTCCGGGGTGAAGATGATCCCGTACTCTGTTTCCAGTCCGTAGATCCGCTTCTGCACTTTGTTATCCGCCGGTCATCCGCTGAACAAGCCCTTCGCTTCCTCGGCCACCATCCGCTTGAATGTACGTCCTTTGCGGGATCGGTCGAGGATCGCGATCTCGAGCGTCTTCTCGTCCAGGTCGTCGATCGACCCGCCGTTGCCCGAGCCGGCGAGTGCGCGGCGCGCGAGCTTGGCTGCGTCCTTCAGCGAGAGGCCGGGCTTCCAGCCGCCGCGGATGACGTCGCCGAGCTTGTCGCTGTCACCGCCGATCGTCGCCCAGTGCGTCATGTCGGTCATGCTGCCGTCGTACCGGATCTGGTAGAACGCGCTGGTTCCGGACTCCTTGATCTCGACGACCAGGATCTCCACCTCGAGCGGCTTCATCTCGCGCGTGAAAACGGAGCCTAGGACGTTGGAGTACTCGTTCGCCAGGCTCTTTCCGGCAACGTCCTCGCGCGAGAACGAATAGCCCCGCATGTCGGCGTAGCGCACTCCGGATTTCCGCAGGGTCTCGTACTCGTCGAGCTTGCCCACGCCACCGAAGGCGATCCGATCGTAGATCTCGGAGATCTTCCGCAACGTCGCACTGCGGTTCTCGGCCATCATCACGATTCCGTTGTCGTACTCGAGCGCGACGATCGGCCGGCCACGGGCGATGCCCTTGCGCGCGTACTCGGCCTTGTCCTGGTACCACTGCTCCGGCGAGACGTAGAACGGTGTGCTCATCAGGCCGCCCGCCGCTGCGCGATGATCGCATCGTAGACGCGCCGCAGCTCTTCATCCTTCACGTCCTCGACACCGGAGCGTGTCGCCAGCTTCACGGTCGGGAAGATCCCGCGCACGACGTCGATTCCACCCGTGGCGCGGTCTTCGTCGGCCGCGTCGAGCAGAGCCCCGACGGCGGCGTGGATCGCCTCTTCGCGCGAGAGATCCTCGTGCCGCACGATCTTCTTGAGCGACGCTCGCGCGTCCTTGCCGCCCGAGCCCGTCGAGTAGTAGTCGGCTTCGCGGAAGCGGCCGCCGGTGATGTCGAACTTGTAGATCCGGCCGCGGCCCTTGTCGTGATCGAAGCCGGCGAAGATCGGCATGACGACGAGGCCTTGCATCGCCGCGGGCAGGTTCTGGCGCAGCAGGAACGAGAGCCGGTTGGCCTTGCCCTCGAACGTGAGCGGCTGTCCGTCGAGCTTCTCGAAGTGCTCGAGCTCGAGCTGGAACATCCGCACCATCTCGATCGCGGGGCCGGCGGCGCCCGCGATCGCCATCATGCTCGATTCGTCGATGCGGAAGACCTTCTCGAGGTCGCGCGTGCCGACCTGGTGCCCCTCGGTGGCGAGGCGATCGCCCGCCATGAGCGCGCCTTCCTTGCATACGATTGCGAGCACCGTCGTACCGTGCAGGAGCGAGACCTGCGTCCAGTCCGTGTGGCCCCAGTCCGGGAGCAGGCCAGGGTGATCCGCGCGCAGGAACTCGTAGAAGCTGTCTCCGGCGTATGTCTGACCTTTGAACACCGGGTTACTCGCCACCGCGCTGGACGTAGTTCTTGACGAACTCCTCGGCATTCTCCTCGAGGACCTCGTCGATCTCGTCGATCAGGCTGTCCATCTCCTCCTTCAGCTCCTCGCCCTTCTTCGCGAGCTTCTTCTGCCCGCCCGCGTCGGACGAGGTCGTGCTGCCGGAATCGCCGCCACCCTGCTTGGTCTTCTGCGTCTGGTCGCCCGCGGCGCCCCAGATGCCCCGAGCCGGCTCGGTCTCGTGCCTGATGATCTTCATGCGACTCTCCCTAGCTCACGACGCCGTGAGGTTGCGAACCAAGATCTGCGCTGTCGGGCTGGCCTCGAGCAGCTCTTCCACGTGCGCGCGCGTGCCCTTGAGGGGCTCGTTCATGAGGATGCGCTTGATCGGCTCCTCGCCGACGTTGAACGAGATCGAGTCCCAGTTCACGCCGAACACCGCATCAGGATAGCGCCGGATGCACTCGCCCCGGAAATACGCGCGCGTATCGTTCGGAGGCTGCGTCACCGCGCGCTCGATCTCCTCGGGATCGATGATCCGGTCGACGTCGCCGCGGCGCTCCAACAGGTAGTAGAGGCCCTTGTCCGGCCGCACGTCGTGGTACTGCAGGTCGAGCATGTGCACCTGCGGGTGCTGCCAGTCGACCTTGTGCCGCTGCATGTAGCTCTTGATCAGCTTGTGCTTGATCACCCAGTCGACCTCGCGGTCGAGCTGGAACGGATCCTGCGCGAGCTGACCGAGCACGCGCTCCCAGCGCGTGAGCACGTCCTTGGTGATCGGATCGATGCTCCGCGACGAGAAGTAGCGAAGCGCGTTCTCGAGCAGCTCCTTCTGGATCTCGATCGCGGTCATGCGGCCGCCGCGCTCCATCGGATACTGCCGCTTGCAGGCGAGATCGTGCGAGATCTCCTTCACGACCTTGACCGGGTCGTTCACCGCCAGGCTCTTCGGGATCGCGCCGTCCTCGACCAGGGCGAGCACGATCGAAGTCACGCCGACGCGTAGATACGTCGACACCTCGCTCATGTTCGAGTCGCCGATGATCACGTGCAGGCGGCGGTACTTCTCGCGGTCCGCGTGAGGCTCGTCGCGCGTGTTGATGATCGGGCGCTTGACCATCGTGTCGAGCGCGACCTCGGTCTCGAAGAAGTCCGCGCGCTGGCTGATCTGGTACTCGCAGGGATGCGCGCGGTTCTCGCTGCCCGCCTTGCC
>CAZMKX010000547.1:0-3189 GCA_964566375.1 uncultured Myxococcales bacterium | reverse complement strand
GGATCGCCGTCGCGGTGCGCCCGCGCGCGGGCTACGAGGCCGTCGACCTCGGCTTTCGTTTCGCGCGCACGATCGTCTGGCCGCTCTTTCCGGCGCACGCGATCGTCGTCGGCGCGATCGCGACGGCGCTCTACGCGGGGCTCTCCGACCGCCTGTGGCTCGCGGGCGTAATCGTCTGGTGGCTGAAGCCGCTCTACGACCGGATCGCGCTCGCGGTGCTCGGCGAAGCGCTCTTCGGCCGCGTTCCGACGCTCGGCGAGACCCTCGCGAGCGTGCCGCGGCTGATCACGCGCACCGGGCTCCTGCACTCGCTCACGTGGCTGCGCTTCTCGCCGCTGCGCTCGTTCACGCAGCCCGTTCTCCAGCTCGAGGGCCTGCGCGGCATCGAGCGCTCGCTGCGTGTGCGCACGCTCGTCGGTCGCGACTCGCGCGCCGCGCTCGGCCTGCTCGGCGCGTGCGCGAACTTCGAGCTCGTGATCTTCCTGGCCGGGCTGCAGCTCGGCGCGGCGTTCCAGCCCGAAGGACAGATGGGAGAGTTCTGGCGCGCCGTGTTCCAGGGTGGCGGGCCGGAGCTGACCTGGCTCGAGGCGGTGATCTATGCGCTCGCGATCTGCGTGATCGAGCCGCTCTTCGTCGCCGGCGGCTTTGCGCTGTACGTGAACCGGCGCGTCTGGCTCGAGGGCTGGGACATCGAGCTCGCGTTTCGCAAGCTCGACGCGCGCGCGACCGCGCGCGGCGGACGCGCACTGCTTCCGCTTCTCGTCGCGGTCGGCCTGCTCTGGCCGCACGGCACGCACGCCGCGCCCGAGCCCGAGTCGCGCGCCGGGATCGAAGCCGAGGCCCCGCCCGACTGCGACACGCCGGGCCCCGCCGGGGCCGAGGACTGCATCGCCGCGGTGCTCGCCGATCCCGAGTTCTCGGAGGTCGAGAAGGTCGAGCTCTGGCTGCCGAAGGCGAGCGAGGCCGAGCCGGGTGTCGAGCCGGGCGCGCTCGTTCGCTTCGGGCTCTGGCTCGGCTCGGTCGGCGCCACCTTCCTGCGCGTCGCGGCCTGGCTCGCGCTCGCCGTCGTGCTCGTGTTGCTGGCGCTCGCGATTGCGCGCTCGCTGCGCGAGCGCGAGCGGCGGCCCGACGCGCCGGTGCCGGACGAGACGGACGTGCGTTTCGGTCTCGATCTGCGACCCGAGGCGCTGCCGCCGGACGTCGTGGCCGCGGCGCGCGCGCGCTTCGCGAGCGGGGATCCGGCGGGCGCGCTCTCGCTGCTCTACCGCGGCGCGCTCGTGCATCTGGTACGCGGGCTCGGGCTCGACGTGCCGGCGAGCGCGACCGAAGGCGAGTGCGTGCGCATCGCCCGCCACGCGCTCGACGCGACGCTGGCCGGCGACTTCGCGCTGCTCACGCGCGCGTGGATCTTCTCCGCCTACGCGCACGAGCCGCCGAGCGCCGAGACCTTTGGCGAGCTGTGCGAGCGTTGGCGCCCGCACCTGGGCGGTGCGGCGTGACCGCGCCGCGCCGGTCCGCCTCGCGCCGCGCGAGCCTGGTCGCGCTCGTCGCGGCGCTCGCCTCGCTTGCCGCGCTCTTCTTCCTGACCTGCGAGAAGCGCGAGATCGAGCTGCCGCGCGGCTATCAGGGCGAGGCCGCGCGCAATCCGTACCTGGCTGCGCAGCGTCTGCTCGAGCGCATGGGCACGCCCGTGCGCGCGTTTCCCGACCTCGCGAGCATGACGGAGCTCCCGCCCGCGAATGCGCTCCTGATCCTGCCGACGCCGCGCCGGACGCTCGGTCAGGCGCGTGCCGACGAGCTGCTCGGCTGGGTGGAGCGCGGCGGCCATCTGCTCGTCGTCACCTGGCAGCTCTTCGACGACCCGGACCGCTCGCCCGACCTCCTGCTCGACCCGCTCGGCGTGCGTCAGTACATGAACGAACCGGAAGGGGACGCGCCGGACGATCCCGGCGAGGACGACGACGAGGCGCCCGAGCCGGACGACCGCGAATCGGAGTCGCCCGTCACACAGGCGAGCGCGGTCGACGAAGAGACGGAGGAGCCCGAGCCGGAAGTCGCGCTCGCGGACTTCCCCGATCGCGAGACCCGGCTTCGCGTCGAGTTCGATCCCGATTTCCGGCTCGAGCTCGACGAGCGCGCCAAGGCCCGATGGGCCTTCGAGATCGGCGACGCGAACGGCGTCCACCTGGTGATGCTGAGGCAGCGCAAGGGCCTCGTCACCGCGCTGACCGACGACTACTTCCTGACGCAGCCCACGATCCTGGACTGGGACCACGCAGAGCTCGTGTACCGGCTCGCGCACTTCGACGGGGTGGCTCGGCCGGTGTGGATCGTCTACGGCGACAGCTACCCGGGCGCGCTCGCGCTGATCTGGCGGAACGGCTGGATGGTGATCGCGAGCGCGGCGCTGGCGCTCTCGCTGTGGCTCTGGTCCGTGTCGCGCCGCTTCGGCCCGCTGGCGCCCGATCCCGCGCGGCCGCGCCGGGCGCTGATGGAGCACGTTCGCGCCGCGGGTCGCTTCCAGTGGCGACGCGGCGCCTCCGCGGCGCTGGTCGAGGCCACGCGCGAGGCGCTGCTCGCGCGCGTTCGCGAGCGCCACCCGAGCTTCGCGGGGCTCACGCCGGCCGAGCAGGCCGAGCGGCTCGCGCAGCTCTCGGGACTCCCGCGCGAGCGCGTGGCGCACGCGCTCGCGTTCCGCACCGACACCGAAGCGGGTCGCTTCGCGCAAGACGTCGCCGTCCTCGAGAAGATCAGGAGATCGCTATGAACCCCGAAACGCCAAGCCCCTCGCGCCCCGATCTGGCGCGGGCCTCGGAGCTCGCCCAGCGCATGCGCACGGAGATCCGCAAGGTCTTCGTAGGCCAGGACGCAGTCGTCGATCAGGTGCTGGTCGCCCTGTTCGCGGCGGGCCACGTGCTGATCGAGGGTGTGCCGGGGCTCGGCAAGACGCTGCTCGTGCGCGCGCTCGCGCGCAGCTTCTCGGGCGTCAGCACGCGCATCCAGTTCACGCCCGACCTGATGCCGGCCGACGTCGTCGGCCACGTCATGTACGAGGTCTCGAGCGGCGAGATGCGCCTGCGCCGCGGGCCGGTGTTCACGAACCTGCTCCTCGCCGACGAGATCAACCGCGCGCCCGCCAAGACGCAGGCCGCCCTGCTCGAGGTCATGCAGGAGCGCCAGGTGACTCTC
>CAZMKX010000546.1:0-3193 GCA_964566375.1 uncultured Myxococcales bacterium | reverse complement strand
AGCGCGAGACCGATGATGCTGATCACGAAGATCAGGATCGCGGCCGCGCTCGCGCGCATCTTCGGGGTGGCGAGCGACTGCGTGATCGCGAAGGCCGGAGCCTGATACATCAGGCCCGCGCCCGCGGGCACCGCGAGCAGAAGCACGGCCCAGGTCGCGTCGTTCACGACGTAGACCGCGAGCGCGAACGGCAGACCGAGGACCATCGACAGCGCCGGCACGAAGGCGCGGCCGCGCTCGTCGGTGCGCGCCCAGCGATCGGCCAGGACGCCCCCCAGGTAGTTCCCGATGCCTCCGCCGATTCCGAAGATGAGCGCGAGGTACGTGCCGATCGCGCCGATCGACATCTCGTGCGTACGGATCAGGAACGAGGGAGCCCAGCTGATGACCGAGTAGCCGACGAACGCGTACAGCGCCGAGGCGAACGACAGGTGCCGGAACGCGCGCGAGCTCCACAGAAAGGCGATCACCGCCTTCGCGGAGGGCGGTGCACCCGTGCTGTGCAGCCCCTCGGAGTGGCCGCGCGGCGGCTCGCGCAGCGTGAACGCGACGACCGCCGCGAGCAGTACGCCGGGCAGGCCGACGACGACGAACGCCGTCCGCCAGCCGAGCGTGCTCGCCATCCAGCCGCCCGCGAGAAAGCCGACCATGATGCCGACGGGCACGCCGAGCGAGAAGATGCCGAGCGCCGTCGCGCGCTTCGCGGGTGGGAAGTAGTCGGAGATCAGCGAGTGTGCCGGCGGGCTGCCGCCCGCTTCGCCGATGCCGACGCCGGTGCGGAACGCAAGCAGGCTCAGGAAGCCGGTCGCGCTCCCGCACAGCGCGGTCATCAAGCTCCAGAGTCCGAGGCAGATCGCCATGACCCACTTCCGCGAGTGCAGGTCCGCGATTCGCGCGATCGGAAAGCCGAGCGTCGCATAGAAGAGGCCGAACGCGGTGCCCGAGAGCAGGCCGAGCTGCCCGTCCGTCAGCGAGAGATCCGCCTTGATCCCCGGCAGCAGGATCGACAGGATCTGCCGATCGACGAAGTTCACGACGTACACGACGAACAGAAGTCCGAGCGCGTAGCGCAGATAGGCGGGCGAGTAGATCGGGGCTTCCACGTCGGGCATCGTAGCAGCAACGGGGAGATGAGATGCATCGGGTCCTGCGCGGACTTCTGATCGCGGTCGCGGTTCTCGTGCTGCTCGCCGGGGCCCTGTATGCGCTCTCGGAATCGCGCGAGGTGGTCGTGCTCCGGGCGCGCGACGCCGCGGGTGACGTGAGGGCGACACACCTGTGGGTCATCGACGACGGCGGGACGGCCTGGCTGCGGAGCGGCGGCCCCGAACGCGGCTGGTTCGTGCGGGTCAAGGCGGCTCCGCAGGTCGAGCTCGAGCGCGGGGGTGAGACGCGCGCCTACACCGCGGTGGTCGTCGAGACGCCCGAGACCGTCGCGCGCGTGAACCGGCTCATGCGCGAGAAGTACGGCTGGATCGACGCGCTGATCGAGCGCATCGAAGGTGGCTGGGAGCCGATCGCGGTGCGCCTCGACCCGCGCTGAAGTCGCCCGCACTCAGACGAGCAGTGCGAGCTGCCGCGACTGCGCGAGCAGGACTCCGTCGCGCGACCAGATCTCGCCGTCCTCTTCCAGATAGCCGTCGCGCGCGGTGCGGCTGTGGAACAGGCACAAGTAGAAGTCGTCCGCGCGCGCGTCCGCCGGCACGGCCGCCCGGAAGTGGACGGTGAGATCGATCGTCGGCACGCCGCGAAAGGCCGCGGGGTCGGGCGTTGCGCGCTGCGCGATCGACGGCGGCCAGGAGTCGCAGAACATCGCGAGCGCCGCTGCGTCGGGAATGCGCGGCTCGGCCAACCGAAGCCAGCCGCCGATCGCGGCATGCGAGCCGGTGCCGCGCTCGAGCGACCCGATCGCCATGCGCGCGACGAAGCGCTCGCGAATGGGAACGTGCCCGCCGTCGCCTGTCGGCCAGGAGGGAAGCGTCTCGGGCGCAGCGACCCCGGGCATCGCCCGGTCCTGGAACTCGACGCGCTCACGCGACCGGCCGAACGTCGCCAGCGCGAGCGCGATCAGCCGCCCGTCCTGCTCGAGCCGGGCGGAGAGATTCGAGAGCGAGCGGCCGCTGCGCTCGATCCGCACGTGCACGCGCGCGGCGCCCTCGACGGCCGGCTCGACGTAGTGCAGCGTGAGCGAGCGCGGCGCTCGCTGCGGGTCCGCGAGCGCGGACTCCATCGCGTGCAGCACGATCGCGGCGAGGTACCCGCCGTTCGGTCCCACCACGATCCACCAGGCGCGATCGATGCGCGCGTCGAACGCGCCTTCGGCGGCGCGCGTCACGGCGGTGTCGCGGTCGTAACGGGTCACGTCGCCTGACGCGGCCTACGCGAAGGCCGGAAGCACGCGCTCGGCGAAGAGCCGCGCGGGCACGCGCGTGTCGCGCCCGAAGAATTCCATCACCAGCATGTCGCAGCCGAGCTTGCGGTGGCGCTCGATGCACTCGATCACGCGCTCCGGTGTGCCCCAGATGCCGTGCTCCTCGAGCGCGCCACCCATGTGTCCGCCGTAGATCTTCTTGGCCTTCTCCAGCGACGCCTTCGCTGCCGCCTCGTCCGCCTCGATCACCACCACGCACTGCTGCGAGATGCGGATCTCGGCGATGTCGCGCTTCACCTCGTCGCAGCGACGGCGCAGCGCGTCGACCTTCGCGCCGAGCTGCGCCTGGAAGACCGCCAGGTTGTTCCAGATGTCGGCGTGCTGCGCGGCGATCCGCAGAAGCACCTTCTCTCCGGCGCCGCCGATCAGGATCGGCGTGCGGCGCAGCGGCTTGGGCTCGCTCCACGCCTCCGACACGCGGAAGTGACGGCCGGTGAAGGTCACGCGCTCCTCGCTGAACAGGCGCCGCAGCAGGATCGCCGTCTCCTCGAGCGCCTTCATGCGCTCGCCGAGCGCCGGGAACGCGCTGCCCGTGCCGGTGAACTCGGCCTCGAACCAGCCCGCGCCCAGGCCCACGATCGCGCGGCCGCCCGAGATGTGGTCGAGCGTCGCGACCTGCTTGGCGAGGATCGCCGGGTTGCGGAAGAACGGGGGCGTGACGAGCGTGCCGAGCTCCACGCGCGACGTGACCGCGGCGACCGCCGCCAGCTCCGTCCAGGCCTCGAAGATCGGCAGGTTCGGCGCGGGCACGCCGTAGACGTG
>CAZMKX010000545.1:0-3206 GCA_964566375.1 uncultured Myxococcales bacterium | reverse complement strand
CGCTCTTGCGGCCGGAGTGATCCGCGGCCATGAGGTTCTCCCGGGGGGGACGGCCCGGAGGTTGAGGAATCCGGGCGATGCGTCAAGATGGCCAACGCCGACATGTGGGTAGCGGGCGTCGACGGGTGCAAGAGCGGCTGGTTCTGTGCGCTGCGCGAGACCCGGAGAGGCAAGCTCTCCTTCCAGTTGGTGGCGAACGCGGCAGGTCTCGTGCAGCTCCGACACGCCCCCGCGATCATCGGGATCGACATTCCGATCGGCCTGCCCGAGCAGGGCTCGCGAGCGTGCGACGTCGCGGCGCGCCTCAGGCTGGGCCGGCCCCGCGGCAGCAGCGTGTTTCCGGCGCCGATCCGGCCCGCGCTCGCGGCGCGAACGCGCGAGGAGGCCAGCAGGATCACGCAGCTGTGTGACGGCCGTCGCGTCGGCGCGCAGGCCTTTGCGATCGTGGCCAAGGTCCGCGAGGTGGACGAGCTGCTGGCCGAGCGCCCCGAAGCCCGGCTGCGTCTGCGCGAGGTGCACCCGGAGGCTTCGTTCGCCGCCTGGAACGGAGGCTCGCCGATCGTTCCGGGCAAGCGCAGTGCGCCCGGCCGGAGCGCGCGCCTCGCCGTCGTCGAGGACTGGCTCGGGAAGGGCGTGCTCGCTGCGGCGCGTGGCGCGCGCTCGCAGGCCGCGCTCGCCGATGATGACATCCTCGACGCGATCGCAGCGCTGTGGACCGCGACGCGCATCGCCGCCGGTACGGCGCGGACTCTCCCCGAGGATCCTCCGCGCGACGCGCGCGGATTGCCGATGGAGATCGTCTACTGAGCCGACGCGTTCACTCGAGCGGAATGAACAGGCAGCGGCGCGGCTCGCCGCGGACGTTGCGGCTGATGTGGCCGCGGCCGGTGGTGTCCTCGGCGAGCAGCACGTCACCCGGGCCGAGCAGGCGCTTGGTGCCGTCGCCCACCTCGAGCTCGACGCTGCCGGTCAGGTTGACCACGTACTGGCGGCGCGGCGCGTTGTGGAAGTCGAGCTCGTAGTCGCCCCCGACCTCGCGGAAGATCACGCCCTTCGCGGGCACGAGCTTCGACATGCGGCCGAGGAAGCCGTCGTCGCGCAGCTCGATCTCCAGGTCCTCGAAGTGCGACTCGCCGTCGCTGCCGGTGTAGACGCGCACGATCTTCATGCTGGAAGCGTACACGGGGATGGCTCGGCGGCGCGATTGCGTCATGATCGGCGGCCGTGGACCGCATGCGCTTCGCACCCGAGGATTCCGCTCGGCTTCGCCTCGCTGCGCAAAGCGCGAGGGCGGCCTCGCGCTTCGCACCGACGACGTCCGGGCCGGCGCACCCGGGCACGCTCCTCGCCGGGCTTCTCGCCTGGCTCGACGCCCGGAGCCTCGGCGCGACTTTCGGGCTCAGGCTCGAGGACGTGGACCCCGTGCGCTGCACCCCCGCCTGGGCGGTGGAGATGCGCGAAGCGCTCGCCTGGCTGGGCCTCGACTGGGACACCGAGTCGCTGCAGACGGACAGCCGCGCAGCCCACGAGGCCGCGCTCGATCGCCTCGAGGCCGCGGGGCGCCTCTACCCGTGTGTGTGCTCACGCAGCGAGGTCGCCCGCGCGGGGATTCGCGCTGCGGACGGCGGCTGGCGTTACACCGGTCGCTGTCGGACGCGCGCGTTCCCGGCCGGCGGCTGGCGCAGCGTCGACGGCGCCGTTCGCTTCCGCGTGCCGGAAGGCGCGATCGCGTTGCGCGACGAATCGGGCCTGGATCTGTCGCAGGACCCGCTCGAGGCGATGGGCGATCCCGTCCTGCGCCGCCGCGACGGCGCCATCGCATATCACCTGGCGGTCGTCGTCGACGACGCGGCGTCGGGCATCACGCGCATCGTGCGGGGACGCGACCTGGCCGCGTCGACCGCGACACACGTCACACTCCAGCGCGCGCTCGGACTGCCGACGCCCACGTACCGCCACCACTTCCTGCTGCTCGAGGAGACGGGCGGCAAGCTCGCGAAGCTGCACGGATCGGTCGGATGGCGCGAGCTGGCGCGGGCCTACACGGGCGAAGAGGCGTGCGGCCGGCTCGCCGCGATCGCGGGACTCCGCCCCGACGCCACGCCGACGACTCCGCAGGCGCTCGTCGCCGACTTCGACTGGGCGAGCGTTCGCACCGGCGACGTCGTCGCGCGCTGGACCGGAGGCGCGCTCGTCGCCTCCGACTGATCTATTTCGCTGGCGGCTGCGGTGCCGGCTCGCCCTTCATCATCCCGCCGTGGTGGCCGGACTCCATCATCGGGCAGCCCATGTCGCTATGCATCCTGTGGGCGCTCTTCATCATCTCCGACTTGCACTCGGACATGGGCCGATCCGACTTCAGGCACTCGGCCATCTTCTGGTGCGCGGCGGCCATCTGCTCGCGCTCCGCGGCGCTCGGGGCCGCAGGTGGCGCCTTCGCGGGATCGGCCGCAAGAGCCGAAGACGCGGAGAGCAGCACGATCGCCGCGACGCCGCCCAGCCATCGATTCGTTCGCTTCGCCATCGAAATTACCTCCTCGAGTGAGACTCCCGAGGCCGGTCCTTCATTCCAGGCGCTTCGCCCCGGACCCTAGCGTTGCTCGAGACCCTCGAGCGCACCCTTGTCGCGCCAGTCCTTCATCATCTGGAAGAACAGGATCGAGCCGCCCCCGAAGAAGCCGTTCTGCGCGGCGCGGTCGGAGAGCTGCCCCTCGTTGTTGTAGTAGCCGGGCGTGCACTCCTCGAGGAATTGCCGGCCCATTCGCGCGGAGCGGATGATCGTGTCGACCCACGCCTGCTCCGCGGCCTCGGAGGGCTCGAGCGTGCGCAGACCGTGGTCGATCGCGTAGCGGATGATGTACGAGAGGTGCTTGCTCTGCTCGTCGAGCGAGTGCGGGTAGTTCACGGTGAACGCGCTGTGCATCGGGCCCATGATCAGGCAGTTCGGGAAGCCGCGCGTGTGCATGCCGTGCAGCGTCCGCACGCCGTCGGACCACTTCTTCGTCAGGCTCAGGCCGTCACGGCCGTACACCTCGTAGCCGGCGCGGCGCGTGTAGTCGGTACCGACCTCGAAGCCGGTGGCGTAGATCAGGCAGTCGACCTCGTACTCCACGCCGTTCGCGACCACGCCCTTCTCGGTGATGCGCTCGACGCCTTTGCCCTTGGTGTCGACCAGAGTGACGTTCGGGCGGTTGAACGTTTCGAGA
>CAZMKX010000544.1:0-3208 GCA_964566375.1 uncultured Myxococcales bacterium | reverse complement strand
CGCGCGTTGACAGGCGTTCCACCCCCCGATAGCGTGGCCCGGTGATGGCATCCGGTGCGGAAACAGACCGGCGGGCCCACAAGAAGCTGGCGGAGCACGTCACGCGTCACGGCCTGAAGCACACGCGCCAGCGCGAAGCGATCCTCGACGCGTTCCTCGCCGCGAAAGGGCACATGACGAGCGAGGAGCTCTACGAGGCCGTCCTCGTGCAGAGCCCGGACGTCGGTGCGGCGACCGTCTACCGCGCGCTCAAGCTCTTCTGCGAAGCGGGCGTCGCTCGCGCGCACCATTTCCGCGACGGCGTGACGCTCTACGAGCGCGAAGGCCACCACCACGACCACCTGATCTGCGAGAGCTGCGGTGCGATCGTCGAGTTCGAGCGCGAGGCGATCGAGGAGGAGCAGCTCAAGGTCGCCGAGGAACACGGCTACCTGCTCACGCAGCACCGTCACATCCTCTACGGCCTCTGCCCGCGCTGTCAGCGCAAGAAGTAGGTGCGGTCGCCCGGGGCTCAGCCGCCGCGCGGCTCGTTCGAGAGCTCGTCCGTGTCGTCGGCACGAGCCGGGAAACGCTCGGCGAGGATCTCGCCGCAGATGCGGATTCCCTCGGCGAGCCCTTCTTCGGCGCGTTCGGCCCGGATGCCGGAGATCACGCGCGCGACGACGTCATCCCAGATGCCGGCATCGACGCGTGCGTGGATGCCGCGGTCCGCGAGCACGACGACGCGGTGCTCGAGCAGCGAGACGTAGATCAGGATTGCGGTCCGGTCGCGCGTCTCGACGAGGCCCTGGTGGTGGAATACGAGCGCGGCCGCGCGCGCGACGCGCTCGGCCTCCACCGCGTCGGGAACGAGGTGATGCAGGAGCGCGGCGCGCCCGAAGAGCCAGGCGGTCGCGAGAAATACACCGATCTGCGTCGGGACGAGCCACGCCCCGAGCTCGGGATGCGCGAAGAGCGCGAGCCCGCCGGCCGCGAACGCCACCAGCGCGGCGGCGCCGATGCGCACCTCCGCGTACGGATCGCTGCGCTCGACGATCACGGGGACGATCTCGCCGGAGGTGCCGCGCTCGGCATCGACCACGGCCGCTTCGATCGCGGCGAAGCCAGCGTCGTCGAGCAGTGCTTCGATTCGCATCACCAGCTCCCCGACGCGCCGCCGCCGCCGAAGCCCCCGCCGCCGCCCCCGAAGCCGCCGCCGCCGCCAAAACCCCCGCCGCCAAACCCCCCAAACCCGCCGCGCCCGAAGCTGCCCCCGCCGCGCGAGCGACCCGTCCGGCCGACCCGGCCCATCCCCGGACCTCCGAATGGCGGCGCGAAGAACAAGCCGCGCGACACCAGGATGAGGAGCACGAACGCGATCCAGAACAGCACGATCCACTTCGAGACGGGGCGCACCTCGCGGCGCGCGGGCAGCGGCAGCACCTCGCCCGAGACCACGTCGACGATCGCGAGCGTTCCCGCGCGCACGCCCTCGTCCATCCGGCCGGCGCGGAACTCGGGCGTGATCACGTCGTTGATGATCCGCGAAGCGAGCGCGTCGGGCAGCACGCCCTCGAGCCCGTAGCCGACCTCGATGCGCGCGCGGCGCTCGACCGGAGCGATCGTGAGGATCACGCCGTTGTCGAGGCCCTTCTGGCCGATCTTCCACGCCTCGGCGAGCCGAATCGAATACTCCTCGATTTCGAGTCCCTCGAGCGAGGGCGTGGTGTGCACGACGATCTGGTGGCCGGTCTTCGCCTCGAACTCGGTGAGCTTCTGCTCCAGCGCGCGCGTGGTCTGCGGCGAGAGGATCCCCGCGCGGTCGAGCACGTGCGCGCGGAGCTCGGGAACATCGAACGCGCGCGCATCCGTCGCGAGCGCGAGCAGAAGAAAGCCGAGCGCGGCGAACGCCTCGCGCGCGAAGCTCCGGATCAGAACTTCACCTCGGGCGGCTTCTCCGCGCCGGCCGTGGCCTCGAAGGTCGGCCGCGGCTCCATGTGCAGGATGAAGCGCGCGGTGAGATTGGTCGGGAAGAAGCGAACGAGCTTGTTGTACTCCGCCACGGAGTCGACATAGCGCTTGCGCGCGACGGTGATGCGGTTCTCGGTGCCTTCGAGCTGGACCTGCAGGTCGCGGAACGCCGCGGTCGCCTTCAGCTCCGGGTAGCGCTCCGAGACGACGAGCAGCCGCGACAGCGCGCTCTGCAGCTGACCCTGCGCGGCCTGCAGCTTGGCGAACGCCTCGGGGTCGTCGAGGATGCTCGCATCCATCTTCACGCTGGTCGCGCTCGCGCGCGCCTGGATCACGGCTTCGAGCGTCTCCTTCTCGAAGTTCGCCGCGCCCTTCACGGTGCTGACCAGGTTCGGGATCAGGTCCATGCGCCGCTGGTACTGGTTCTGGACCTCGCCCCAGGCCGCCTTGACGCTCTCGTCCGCGCCCTGGATCGAGTTGTAGCCGCAGCCCGAGATCGCGATCGACAGCACGACGAGCCCGCAAACCACCGAACGGTTTAGGTTTTTCATGTCGCCCAGAGTACTCGCGAGGCGGCCGCCGGCAACTCTGTAATTGATTTTCATTCTCATTGCGGATACAGTCGCCGCGTGATCGTCTGCAGCTGCCACGCCGTGACCGACCGCGAGATCCGACGCGCCGTCTCCTCGGGGGCGCGCACCCCGTGTCAGGTCGCCGAGATGTGCGGCGCGGGCTCGAGCTGCGGCGGGTGCCACGAGTCGGTGAGCGAGCTGCTCGAGGCCGCGGCCGACGACCCGCGCGCGGCCCGCGCGGCGACCCGACGCGCCGGCAGCGACTCCGTCTCCGCGTAGCGCCTGCTAAGCTCGAAGCTCGATCCAGAGGGGAAGGGGCTTGCATGGCGAGGCGCATCGACTGGTACTACCACCGAAACGGCTGAACGAGCTGCACCCGGGCGTCCAAGTTTCTGGACGCGAGGAAGCTCGTTCCCGCCGAGACCGTCTCCGCGAGCCGCAAGCTCGGCAAGGCCGACGCAGCGCGCCTGGCGAAGGCCGCGCGAAGCGTGATCGTCGCGAAAGGCAAGTCGGTCCAGACCTTCGCGCCTGCGGGCGCGGTCTCGGCCGAGCTTCTGGCATCGCTGCTCGGTCCGACCGGGAACCTGCGTGCGCCCGCGCTCGTGGCCGGCGACACGCTGATCGTCGGCTGGAACGAGGACGCCTACCGCGACGCGCTGCTCTGACGGAGCCATGCTGACGACGCG
>CAZMKX010000543.1:0-3214 GCA_964566375.1 uncultured Myxococcales bacterium | reverse complement strand
TGCTTGGCCATGGCTGATCTTTACCCGATCGACGCGGGCCTGCCATCATGCCGGCATGACACGTGAGCTCAAGGGACCGGCCTCGCAGTTCTACATCTCGCAGCGCCTGCGCCTGCACTACGTGGACTGGGGCAACGAAGGCGCCCCGCCGCTCGTGCTCGTGCACGGCGGCCGCGACCACTGCCGCAACTGGGACTGGGTCGCGGAGCGGCTGCGCCACGACTGGCACATCCTCGCCCCCGATCTTCGCGGCCACGGCGACTCGCAGTGGGTCACCGGCGCGAACTACGGAATGATCGACTACGTCTACGACCTGGCGCAGCTCGTCCACCAGAAGAAGCTCGCGCCGGTCACGATCGTGTCGCACTCGCTGGGCGGCTCGATCAGCCTGTCCTACACCGGGATCTACCCCGATACGGTCGCGAAGATCGTCGCGATCGAGGGCCTCGGCCCGCCGCCCGCGATGATCGCCGCGCGCGCGAAGCTGCGGATCCACGAGCGCATGACCGAGTGGATCGACTCGATGCGCGCCCTGGCCGGCCGCTCGCCGCGCAAGTACGCCTCGGTCGAGGAGGCCTTCACGCGCATGCAGGCCGAGAATCCGCGGCTCACGCCCGACCAGGCGCGACACCTCACCGTGCACGGCGTGAACCAGAACGAGGACGGCACGTACAGCTGGAAGTTCGACAACTACGTGCGCGCGTTCTCGCCCTACTCCTTCAACGCCGACGAAGCGCGCGAGCTCTGGGGCCGGATCCAGTGTCCGACGCTCCTGATCCGCGGCACCGAGAGCTGGGCGAGCGACCCGCTCCTGGACGGCCGCGCGGCTCACTTCAAGAACGCCCAGGTCGAGAACATCGAGAAGGCCGGGCACTGGGTCCACCACGACCAGCTGGAGAGGTTCCTGTCGGTCGTGACGGAGTTCCTGAAGAGATGAAGCCCGCGCGCGAGCTGCTCGCGGGGCTCTGGTCGCTCGCGGGCGGAGATCCCGAGCCGCTCTCGCGCGTGACACTCTCCGGTGTCGACCCGGTCCTGCCCTCGTCGTTCCGGGTGGGGACGGCCGCGCAGGTGACGATCGCGGCGGCCGGGCTCGCGGCCGCCGAGCTGTGGCGCCTGCGCGGCGGCCGAGCACAGGCCGTCTCGGTCGACGCGCGCGCGGCCGCGATCGAGTTCCGCAGCGAGCGCTACCTGCGCGTCGACGGTCGGGCTCCGGCGACGCTCTGGGATCCGATCGCGGGCGTGTACCGCACGGGCGACGGGCGCTTCGTCCGGCTGCACACGAACTTCCCGCATCACCGCGCGAACGTCGTCGCGCTGCTCGGCTGCGACGGCACGCGCGAGTCCGTTCAGGCCGCGCTCGCGGGCTGGCAGGCCGAGGCGTTCGAGAGCGCGGCGAACGAGGCGGGCGGCGTGGTGTCGATGATGCGCCGCCCCGACGAGTGGGGCGTGCACCCGCAGGCCCGCGCGCTCGCGGCGCTGCCCGTTTTCGAGATCGAGCGGATCGGCGACGCGAAGCCCCGCCCGCTCGCGCCGGCCACGCGACCGCTCTCCGGGGTGCGCGTCCTCGACCTGACGCGGATCGTCGCGGGACCGGTCTGCGGTCGCACGCTCGCCGCGCACGGCGCCGACGTTCTGCGCGTCGCCTCGCCCGAGCTCCCCTTCATCGAGTGGCTGGTGATCGACACCGGGCGCGGCAAGCGCTCGACGTACGCGGATCTGCGCGACCCCGCGGGGCGCGCAGCGCTCGCGGCGCTGCTCCGCGAAGCGGACGTCTTCGTTCAGGGGTATCGCCCCGGCGCGATCGCGGCGCAGGGATTCTCGCCCGCCGACGCCGCGCGCATCCGACCCGGAATCGTGTACGTCTCGCTCTCGGCGTACTCGCACGCCGGTCCGTGGTCGGGACGGCGCGGCTTCGACTCGCTCGTCCAGACCGCGACCGGGTTCAACCACGCCGAGGGCGCGGCCGCGGGCATCGAGGGCCCGAAGGAGCTCCCCGCGCAGGCGCTCGATCACGGCTCCGGCCAGCTCATGGCGTTCGCCGCGACGATGGCTCGCGCACGCCAGGCGCGCGAGGGCGGAAGCTGGCACGTGCGCGTGTCGCTCGCGCAGACCGGTCGCTGGCTCTGGGAGCTGGGACGTGTCGATCGCGGACTCGTGGCGCCGGACCCGGCGCTCGACGACGTACGAGACTGCATCGAGCGGAGCGACTCCGCGTTCGGGCGACTCGACGCCGTGCGTCACGCGGCCGTGCTGTCGGAGACGCCCGTGCGCTACGCGTTGCCCGCCGTGCCGCTCGGCACCCACGAACCCCACTGGCACGCTCCCGCGCCGTAGACTGTGCCCGTGGGTCTGGCACGAAGGGAGGACCAGGGATGACCGAGAAGTACCTGCTCGACGGGATTCGCGTCGTCGAGCTCGCAACGTTCGTTTTCGCGCCGGCGGCGGGCACGATCCTCGCCGACTTCGGCGCCGACGTCGTCCACATCGAGCACCCGCAGATCGGCGACGCGTACCGGCACCTGCCGCAGCTCCGACCGCTGCCCGAGTGCGAGGAGAACTACTGCTGGATCCTGACGTCGCGCGGCAAGAAGTCGATCGCCCTCGACGTGCGGCGCGCCGAGGGCCGCGCGGTGGCGATGGACCTGGTGCGCGGCGCGGACGTGTTCATCACCAACCTTCACCCCTCGGTGCTCGAGAAGCTCGGCATGCGCTACGAGGATCTCGCCATCGAGAACCCGCGGCTGATCTACGCGCACGCGACGGGCTATGGCGACCAGGGCGGCGAGGTCGAGAAACCCGGCTACGACGCGACGGCCTGGTGGGCGCGCTCGGGGCTCATGGACGCGGTGCGGCCCGCGGGCGGCGAGTTCGCGTTCGCGACCGCCGGCATGGGCGACCACGCGAGCGCTTCGTCGCTCTTCGGCGCGATCGCGCTGGCGCTCTTCGACCGCGAGCGCACGGGCAAGGGCCGGCGCGTGCGCACCTCGCTGATGGCGAACGGCGCGTGGTCGAACTCGATCCTGCTCCAGGCCGCGCTCTGCGGCGGAGCCCCCTACGCGGTGCCCGCGCGCGGGCAGGCGCTGAATGCGCTCGTGAACAGCTACGTGTGCGCGGACGGGCGCGGGCTGTACCTGGCACTGGTGCAGGAGGCCGTCGAGTGGGCGCGCTTCACCGATGCGATCGGAAGGCCCGAGCTGCGCGACGATCCGCGCTT
>CAZMKX010000542.1:0-3227 GCA_964566375.1 uncultured Myxococcales bacterium | reverse complement strand
AGATCGGCCGCGAGCGCGAGGCGCTCGATCTGATTGAGGCGGTGCGCGCGCAGATCGACGAGGTCGCGCGCTCCGTCGAGGGCCGAGAGCGTCCGACCGCAGCGCTGGTCCTGGAGCGCGAGCCGCTCTACGTCGCGGCGGGCGGAAGCTTCGCGAGCGCCCTGATCGACGCGGCCGGCGGACGAAACGTCTTTGCCGATCTGCCGCAGGCGTATCCCCAGGTCTCGTTGGAGCTTCTCGCCGAGCGCGCGCCGGAGATCCTGATCGACTCCACGCAAGGCTCGGTGCTCGGCCCCGAGGCCGAAGCCGCCTCGCGCGCGTACTGGTCGCGCTTCGGCTGGATCCGCCGGGTCGAGCTCGTCACCGCCGAGATCGTCACGCTGCCCGGGGCGCAGCTCGGCCGGGGAGCCCGGAGCTTGCGAGCGATCCTGCACCCAGACCTGGCGCAAACGGAGGCGAAGTGAGCTCGCGGGTCGCGCTCGTCCTGCTCGCTCTGGCGCTGCTGACGTGCATCGGTGTCAGTCTGCTGGTCGGCTCGGCGCACCATCCCAGCGCGGAGATCGTGCTGGAGATCCGCCTGCCGCGCGCGCTTCTCGCCGCGCTCGTCGGCGCGGGGCTTGCGACGGCCGGCGCGCTGCTGCAGGCGCTGCTCCAGAACCCGCTCGCGGATCCCTACGTGCTCGGAATCTCCGGCGGAGCGGCACTCGCCGGCGTTCTGGCGCTCGGGCTCGGCGGCGGCCTCTGGATCGGCGGCGCGGCGGTGCCGCTGATCGCCTTTGCGGGCGCGCTCGGCGCGAGCTTGCTGCTGTATGCGATCGCCGGCGCGGGGGGGCGCGCGCCGGCACACAGCCTGCTGCTGACGGGCGTGGTCTTCAACGCGTTCGCATCGTCGCTGATCGTGTTCGTGACCAGCGCCTCCGATCTCACGCGCGTCGCCAGCGTCTTCTTGTGGCTGATCGGATCGGTGCGCCTGGTCGAGCCCGCGCTGCTCGCCGGCGTCGCGCTGATGTTCGCGCTCGGGCTCGCGGTCGCGCTGCGCAACGCCTACGCGCTGAACCTGATCGCGCAGGGCGACGAGACGGCGTCACATCTCGGTGTCGACGTGCCCCGCACGCGCCGCCACGTGCTGGCGGCGAGCGCGCTGATGATCGGCGGGTCGGTCGCGGTCTCGGGCCTGATCGGCTTCGTGGGCCTGATCGTGCCGCACGTGCTGCGGCTCTCGATCGGCTCCGACCACCGCACGCTCGTGCCGGCGTCGGCGCTCGCGGGCGCGGCGTTCCTGGTGCTCGCGGACACGCTCGCGCGCGTCGTGCTCGCGCCCGTCGAGCTCCCCGTCGGCGCGCTGACCGCGCTCGTCGGTGGACCGCTCTTCCTCGTCCTGCTGCGCCGCGACCTCGCGCGGCTGCCGTCGTGACGGAAGCGCTCCTGCGCGCGGTCGGCGTCAGCCACGCCTTCGCGGGTGCGTTGGTGCTCGCGAACGTCGAGCTCGAGCTTCGTCCCGGTCGGCTGGTCGTCGTGGTCGGTCCCAACGGCGCAGGCAAGACGACGCTTCTCCGTGTCCTCTCGGGAACGCTGTGGCCGGACGCGGGTGAGATCACCCTGCGGGGTCGGCCGCTCCACGCGCTGGCGCGACGCGAGATCGCGCGCCAGCTCGCGGTGGTACCGCAGGAGAGCCAGGTTCCGTTCCCGTTCCGCGTGCGCGAGATGATCGCGCTCGGCCGCGCACCGTTCCTCGGCGCGCTCGGCCGCGAAGGCCCGCGAGATCGCGCGCTCACGGAGAGCGCGCTCGCCCAGCTCGATCTGCTCGCGCTCACGGAGCGCGCGTACCCGAGCCTGTCCGGCGGAGAGAAGCAGCGCGTCCTGCTCGCGCGCGCACTTGCCCAGGACGTCTCGACGTGGCTGCTCGACGAGCCCACCGCGCACATGGACCTGGGACACCGGCTCCGCGCCTGGGAGTGGCTGCGCGACTGGGTCGCCGGCGAGTCGGGGCGCGGCTGCCTGCTCGTCACGCACGATCTGGTGCTGGCGGCGCGCTTCGCGGACGAGCTTGTCCTGCTCGCGGGCGGTCGCGTGGCGGCCCGCGGCGCTCCCGAGGTGGTCCTCACCCCCGCGCGGATCGCGGAGGTGTACGGCGTCGAGGCGCGCGTCGGGCGGGACCCGGACGGCCGGCTCGAGCTCTCGCCCGTGCGCTCCCTGCCGACGCTGCGCGGACAGGATCGTTCGCGGAACATCCGATAGACTGCGCCGCCATGAGCAGCATCGAAGACGTTCGCGCGCGCGAGATTCTCGATTCGCGCGGCAACCCGACGGTAGAGGTGGAGGTCAGGCTCGATTCGGGTGCGCGCGGGCGCGCGGCGGTGCCTTCGGGCGCGTCGACGGGCAGCCGCGAGGCGCTCGAGCTTCGCGACGGCGGCAAGCGCTATCGCGGCAAGGGCGTGACGCGAGCGGTCGAGAACGTGCGCGGAGAGATCCTGCGCGCCGTGCGGGGCCTCGCGCTCGGCGGCCTCGACGAACAGGCTGCACTCGACGCACGGATGATCGCGCTCGATGGTACGGAGACGAAGTCGCGCCTGGGCGCGAACGCCCTTCTCGGTGTCTCGCTGGCGGCCGCTCACGCGGCGGCGGCCGACGCGGACCAGAGCCTGTGGCGCTGGCTCGCCGAGGGGCGGGAGCCGCTTCTGCCGCTGCCGATGATGAACATCCTGAACGGCGGCCAGCACGCCGCGAACAAGGTCGATTTCCAGGAGTTCATGATCCTGCCGACGGGCGCGCCGAGCTTCTCCGAGTGCCTGCGCTACGGGGCCGAGATCTTCCACGCGTTGCGCGAGGTGCTCCACAGCGCCGGCTACGCGACCGGCGTTGGCGACGAGGGCGGCTTCGCGCCGGATCTCGCCTCGAACCAGGAAGCCGTCGAGATGGTGCTGCGCGGCATCGAGCGCGCCGGCTATCGGCCGGGTCACGACGTGCACCTGGGACTCGATGTCGCAGCCAGCGAGTTCTACAAGAACGGCCGCTATGAGCTCGAAGGCGAAGGCACGGTCCGCTCGCGCGACGAGATGATCGCGCTCTACCAGGACTGGGTCGCGCGCTATCCGATCGTCTCGATCGAAGACGGTCTGGCCGAGGGCGACTGGGACGGCTGGAAGTCGTTGACCGACGCGCTCGGCTCGCGCATCCAGCTCGTCGGTGACGACGTGTTCGTGACCAACCCGAAGATCCTGCGCGAG